>CAZHOX010000093.1:0-2296 GCA_964534345.1 uncultured Anaerolinea sp. | reverse complement strand
ACGCTGGCAAGGCTCTCACGCAGAGTTTCAGATTCAGCATTCCTGGCTTCCAACTCCCCGATCAATTCCTCTTTCTGCTGTTCGGTATTTTTTCTTTCGGCAAGTTCCTTTTGCAGCTGCAAAAAGTTTTTAAATAACATTTCCGATAATATGCGTATCATTACCGCTGTCAGTACGATGATAAGAGACGCTGAAAAGAAATCTCCGGACACACTATTTACATGAACAGTTGGGATATATAGAAAATTCAACTCGCCAAAAACAAGCCAGCCTACACAGGCGATCACAAAAGCTGTAAGGAAGAACATGGTTCGTTTTTTTGTGACCAAACTGGCAACGATCAAAATAGCAGGATATGCAAGAACGCTAATGTGGTGAATCCCCAACCCGTTGGTGGCAAGCAGAGTATTGACAACGATCAGCACCACCGACAGGAATATCGCGGCAAGTTCAAACCGCTGGCAGCGCACCAAATAATAAGTGGATGCAACCGGCACTGAACCGATCAACATCAACACGGCAGCAACATTGGTGCTATTTTGGGATACGATAAATATGCCGCCAATCATCCCTGTCAATATCAATGTGATGTACCAATAAAATATGGTCTTTATGCGATGCGCATTCCCATAGATCTCGTCAAGCGGCAAAGGCTTTGAATCTCGATAATCAAAAAAAGTGTTCATGGTCTTTTTATCCTTTAAATTTTATCGTTGACCATATTCTCAAATATTGTACCGTGTGTTTTTGGCGCTCAACTAACCTGCAAAATTTATGCTATAATAATTAGAACATTTATTCTTTTAATGGTATCGGTGAAAGGAGATTGAGATGAGTAAACAGGTTATGGTTTTTGTAGGCACAAGCAAGGGCGGCTTTATTTTCAATAGCGATGCCAAACGCAAAAAATGGCAGCAAAGCGACATACAATTTAAAAGCTGGAATGTAATGCACATGCAGTTGGACCCGCGCGACAACCGCCTGCATGCAGCGGTCAACCATATCATCTATGGTCCCACCACCCATTATTCGGATGACTTTGGCAAAACATGGACTCAAGCCAGGCAGGTTCCTGCCATTGGGCGCGCCTCAAAATCTGGACGTCCGCTTGGTACGCCGCAAGAGGCAGTTGCCTCCGCTGAAGGAGCATCTCCCGAGTCTCAGCCTGAGAAACTGATCAAGATTTGGAACATCAAGCCTGGGCGCGAAAATGAGGCGAATGTTCTGTATGCAGGCGGAGAGCCAGCCTGCTTGTTCGTATCCAAAGACCGCGGCGAGACATGGTCACTCAACGAAGGCCTTTTCGATCATCCACACCGCGGGACGTTCTTCCCCGGCAATGGCGGGTTGTGCCTGCACACGATCTTGCTTGACCCCACCAATGACCAGCGCATGTACATTGGCATATCCACTGGCGGATGCTACCGCACAGATGATGGCGGGCAAACGTGGAAGCCCTTCAATAAAAATGTGCGAGCCGATTTCAGCCCAGATAAATTCCCAGAGTATGGGCAGTGTGTGCATAAAATAGCCATGCACCCTGCGAACCCAAATGTGTTGTATCAGCAAAATCATTGCGGCATCTATCGCAGTGATAATGCTGGCGAAGATTGGATAGACATTGGGGAAGGAAAACTGCCTTCGCGTTTTGGTTTTCCGATCTCCGTTCACCCGACAGACCCAAAGACGATCTACATCGTACCTGAAGAAAGCGATGAATATCACATGAGCGTGGATGGCAAGTTTGCCGTTTGGCGCAGCAATGATGCCGGGGATTCGTGGCAGCGATTGACAAAGGGCCTGCCCGAGCGCGCGCATGTGGATGTGCTTCGGGAGGCTATGGCCACAGACAGTTTTGAAGATGCAGGCATTTATGTTGGCACAAACACCGGCCAGCTTCTTTACTCAAGAGATTCCGGTGACAGTTGGCAGCTGCTCGCAGATTACCTTCCGCCTATCCAATCGGTAGAGGCGGTGGTGGTGGAGTAAATCTCTCCAATATATGAACAGACCCGCAACACATGTTGCGGGTCTGTTCGTTCAAACTATTATGATTCGCTTGCATGGTTCTTTGGCAGGGTGAAGTAAAATGCGGCGCCTTTTCCCGCTTCACTCTCAACCCAGATCCTGCCGCCGTGGAATTCAATAATGCGTTTCACCAGAGCGAGACCTACGCCGGTGCCTTCGCTTGTTGAATCAAGTTTGTCGAACAGACGAAAGATGCGTTCGTGATATTCAGGCGCGATGCCCATCCCATTATCTTTCACATAAAAAATCAGGTTGTCATTCTCCATGC
>CAZHOX010000092.1:1231-12353 GCA_964534345.1 uncultured Anaerolinea sp. | reverse complement strand
GCTCAAGCCATGGCCGGACATGCCGCCAGTATTATTGAGAATTCCACGCTTTTTGCATTAACCCGCCAGCGGGAGAGTGAGTTGGGCGCATTACTCCGAGTTGTGCGTGCGGTCTCCTCCAGCCTTCAATTATCCGATGTGCTGATGCACGCAGCGATCACCTTGTCCCGCCTTTTGCGTGTGGATTATTGTTCCCTGTCCGATTATTTGCCGGAGCAGAATGCCATTGTGACAACTGCTTTGTACTCACGAGATGCGGATGTGAGTGAGCCTGGCGATATAGGCCATTTTTTCTCGCTGGATGAATACCCAACCACGAAACAAGTACTTGAAAGCGGCAAATCCATAGTTATTCGTTTGGATGACCCAAATGCTGACCCCGCGGAGATCAAACAGTTAAAACGCGATAGTATGCATACAGCCCTGCTTATTCCCTTGCAATTGCGAGGAAAATCTCTCGGCTTGGCTGAGTTATTTTCTTCCGACCCGCTGCGTATCTTCAATCCGGAGGAAATACAGTTTGCAGGCGCTCTTACAGGTCAGATTGCAGTGGCGATTGAAAATGCACGCCTGTATGAGAAGCGTGAAGAGCAGGAGGCTTATTTCCGTGCTCTGATCGAGAACTCAGCAGAAGGTGTAGCCATTATGGATGTTAACGGAATTATCCGTTACATTGCTCCAGCAGAAGAACGGCTGACCGGTTATGCCACCAATGAAATCCTTGGTCAAAGCGCGTTTCAATATATTCATCCAGAGGATATTGCCAAAGTGTTGGAGACTTTCAAAGAGGGTGTGGCAATTCCCGGCGCGGTCAGATCCGTTGAATATCGCCTTAAACGAAAAAATGGGGAATGGCGTTATTTTGAGATCACAGGTCACAATATGTTGGATGATCCACATATCAAAGGTATTGTGGCAAATTATCGCGATGTGACAGAGCGCAAAATAGCGGAGCAGGGCATAAAGGAAAGCCAGTCTCGCCTGGAAGCGGTTGTATCCACCGCTTTGAATGGCATTATTACCATAGACAGCGACCAAAACATTATTTTATTTAACCCATCTGCTGAGAGAATTTTTGGCTATTCGGTGGATGAAGTTCTGGGACAGCCTTTGGGGAAACTGATTCCGCAGCGTTATCGTCATTCACATGGGGATCATGTGAAACAATTTGGCGCTTCAGGACATACTTCCCGCAAAAAAGGATTATTGGATTCGTTATCTGGGCGGCGCGCAAATGGCGAAGAGTTCCCAATGGAAGCTTTTATTTCCCATTCTGAGATTAACGGTCAAAAAATTTATACTGTTATTTTTCAGGATATCACCGAACGAAGGCAGGCAGAGGATGCGCTTAAAGCCAGCGAAAGAAAATTCCGCGCGCTTGCTGAGAATATTCCCAGTGTTGTTTATCAATGCAAGAATGATAGTAGGTTTACATTTATCTACTTGAATGATTCGATAGAACCGCTTACTGGATATTCCAAGTCTGACTTCCTGGACGGCAAATTAAGTTTTGTTGACCTCTATCATCCTGAAGACCGCAAACACCTTCCAATCCCGGGTTTGTCAGATGAAGTGCCGCCCAACCAGGAACCATTTCACTTAACATACCGTATTCGGCATAAATCAGGGAATTGGGTTTGGGTGGATGAATGGGGGACAGGCGTTCTTGACCTTAAAGGCAATGTCCAATACCTTGAAGGCGTGATGATTGATATTACAGAGCGAAAACGCATAGAAGAGGAACTTCGCCGTCATGCTATGGAACTTGAAACACTTGCCATTGCCACCTCTGCTTTGCGGACCGCACAGAGCGTCACAGATATGATTCCCATTCTTGCGCGTCAGGCTTTGCGCGCAGTCAATGCGACGTATGCATCCATCTTTTTATTGGATATTGAAACAGGCGAATTCGTTTCACGCGGTTGGTATTCTGTAGATGACCCCCATGCCAGGCAGTTCGATGAATCGCACTTGCGCCATTTTCCCAATTCAGGCATTACCGGCCGGGTGGCAGCAACGGGCGAGATCTATATGGCTGAGGATATTCAAAATGATCCAGTGATATTGATCCTGAACGGAGAACAAGAGCGCCTCAAAGATGTTCATGGCAGCGTATCACTTCCGCTGCGTGCAGAGGAAAAGATCATAGGGGTCATGCATATCTGGTCTACTGAGGTTCGTATTTTTACCGATACCGAAATTCGCCTGCTTATTGCACTTGCTGAAACCGCAAGCAACTCCATTCATCGCGCCATTTTGTTCGAGAAAACGCAGGAACATGCAGAAGAACTTGCTCTTGCGTATGACAATACACTTGCGGGTTGGGCGCGCGCGTTGGAACTTCGAGATGAGATCACAGAAGGACATACACGCCGTGTAACCGAATTGACGCTGCAACTGGCCCATGCACTGAATATCCCTGAAAATGAAATTGTTCATATTCGGCGCGGCGCACTTTTGCATGATATTGGCAAAATGGGCATCCCAGATTCCATCCTTCACAAGCCAGGCCCATTCACTGCGCAGGAACGCATGATCATGCAGCAGCACACGCAATACGCCCGCGACATGCTCGTTTCTATTTCTTTCTTGAAGCCTGCGGTTGATATTCCATACTGCCACCATGAACATTGGGACGGTGCAGGGTACCCGCGTGGGCTAAAGGGGGAAGAAATTCCTCTTGCTGCCCGAATCTTCTCCATCATCGATGTATGGGATGCCCTCACGTCAGACCGCCCCTATCGACGGGCATGGTCACAGGAAAAGACCCGCGACTATATCCTCGAACGCGCGGGCAAACAGTTCGACCCGAAGATCGTTGATGTTTTCTTCTCGTCTGTAATTAAAACAATTTAGATCATCTCATCGCGCTGCAGCAAACTCGCGATCGTCTCCCGTTTTTGGATGACCCTGACAGCGCCATGTTCCAGCCACAACACCGCCGGTTTACGCGCCCCATTGTAATTGGATGACATGCTCAATTGATACGCCCCAGATGCAGGAATGGCGATCAGATCCCCTTCCTGGATGTTTGGCATGGGCAAGCCTTCGATGACGACATCACCCGATTCGCAATACGGCCCGGCAATGGACACGATCTCGCTTCTTTCCCCGCTGACGCCTGATACCGGCAAACAAGAGTATCTCGCCCCGTACATTGCATGGCGCGGATTGTCCGTCATGCCGCCGTCGGTCAATATCCAAATTTTGTCACCGCGCCTTTTGATCGCACCAACTTTATAAATTGCCACACCCGCCCGCGCCACCAAACTGCGCCCCGGCTCCAGATGCAAATGGGGGAGAGTCAACCCGCGAGTTTTGCAGCCTTCGATCACACTCTCTGCAATGATTCGCACATACTCGTTTGTATCCGGCTGCGGAAGTTCATCTTCATGATAGGCCACACCCCAGCCACCACCTGGGCTGAAATGCCATTCACCTACCAATCCGACTTCCTTTACGATATCAAGCCCAATTTCGATCGCAGCTTTTAGCGGACTCGCATCCCGAAAATTGGAACCTTGATGAAAATGGATTCCGTTCAATGGCAGGTGGTGCTGTCTGCAAAACTCTGCCGCCTCCAAAATCTCTTCACGCGTCATACCAAATTTGCTGTCGTGCTGCCCTGTCTGTGTGTGGACGTGATGCGTATCCACTGAAACGCCGGGCAGCAAGCGCAGCCAGATATTGTAGGTTGGAGATTGGTAATTAGTAATTAACGATTGGATTTTTTTTAGTTCCGTGAGATTGTCAACAACAATTATCTCGGCATGTTGAATAGCGGATTTTAGATCGGCAGTGGATTTATTCACCCCATGTACCAGAATATGCTCGCGCGGTACGCCGCCTGCCATTGCAATGGCAATTTCACCCTCTCCCGTGCAATCAACGTATAAGCCATGCAACTGAGTCCATTGTGCAATGGCTGTGCAAAGGAATGCCTTCCCTGCATACGTGACAGAATCAGGCCCGGGGTAGTGCGAAGCGAGGGCATGTTTATATCCCATTGCTGCCGCATCCATCGTAGCCTTGTCGTACACGTACAAAGGCGTGCCATATTCTTCTGTCAATTTTGTGAGGGTATGCCCGGCAATGGAGAGGGTGTCTTTTTCAATTGTTGTGGAGATGGGAAAGAGGTCAAGTCGATTCATTTTTATTGAGGTTGCTCGCCAGGGAGATTTGATTTTTACCAAGTCGTTTTGATGTCAATTCGGCATGGTCTGCTGCCAGCATAAGGGACTCCAATGAATTGCCATCTTGTGGGAATGTAGCTACTCCGATGCTTAATGTGTGGCCTGCCACCCCTTTGTTTTCAATAGGTGTTTCGGCGGTGCTGGCACGTGCAGCGCTTTGTAGACGTTTGGCGAATTCAAGCGCGCCGGCCTCACTTGTGTTCGGCAGAATAATTGCGAATTCATCGCCGCCGTATCTTGCGGCTACATCATATCTCCTCAAAATATTGCGTATCATTTTTGCTGTCGCTTTGAGGCGGATATCGCCGGCTGGGTGCCCCCATTTGTCGTTATACGTTTTGAAGGAGTCAATGTCAAAGATGATCAGAGATAGCGGGGTATTTAATCGTCTGGAGCGTTCCACTTCGGCAGTGAGGGCCTGTTCGAGCGCATAACGGTTGGAGAGACCGCTGACTGCATCCGTTAGCGCCATGGCCTTTACCTGGGCATGTAAACGGGCATTATCCACGGCCAAAGCAATTGGGCTGGCAAGGGTCGTCAATAATTCTACATCATCGTTTGTAAGCACGCGGACTGCATCGCCTTCCACGTTGAGGGTTCCTAGTACGATGTTGTCTTTCAGCAATGGAATGCAAATTTCGCTATTGATATTATTATCTGCCCGCAGAAAAGAGGGTTCTCTGGATGTGTCCCGAATGAATTGAACGGTTTTTGTTTTTATCGTTCGGCCTGTCACTCCCTGGCTGGTATGGATTTTGTGAATTACCATTTCTTTTGGGTATCCCACCTGCGCGCCGAGATGGAGATAATCATCCTTCAACAGGTAAATACTGACATGGGTGTACCCGAAGGCTTCTTTTAGCTCCCGTACCACGCTTGTAAAGATGGTTTCCAGATCCAGAGAACTGTTGATTACCCGCGAAACAGTTTGAACTGTAGACATGATGCGCAAATGATCCTGTGCGCGTGAATACAAGGATGCTCGTTGCAGTGAAGCAGAGATCTGGTTGACAAGAGTTTCGAGGGTGGTTACATCTTCTTCTTTGAATGCATCCGCCTCGATACTTTCAGCATATAGTGCTCCCAGTAATTCCTGTTCATTTAAGATCGGGATACAAATTGCCGAACCATAATGTTCGTCGTTTGAAAAATAATAAGGATCGGTGGCAACATGTTGGGATATATAAGTTTTGCGGATTGCCGCAGTATGCCCAATGATGCCTTTCCCCATTCCCTGCCGAAAGCCAGGTCTGTACCCAAAATCCTGCGTGCCCGCTATGACGGCCACTTCCATCATGTTGTTATCTGTTGGAAGGGAGATCGCAGCTTCTGCGTACCCGAAACGGTTTACCACCGCGTCAATGGAAGATTGTAGGATTTGTTTCGGGTCGAAACTGTCTGCAATTTGCCTGCCAACTTCTTCCAGCAAGCCAAGCTGTGCTGAACGCCGTATCTCTTTTTCTAACAGGCTTTTCTCCTGTGTAATATCATGCACCACCACCACACGCCCAGATGGTTCTTTCTCACCCTCTGCCAAGGGTGTGATCGATGCCTCATACCAGACTGTCTGACCATCTTTTAGAATTTGGAATTTTATAATTTCGTTTGGAATATCCCACTTGTTTTTAAACAACCTGGATTCTGGCAGTAATTCAAAGACAGATAAACCTGTAACATTTTCCCGCCCGTTGAACCATCTTTTTGCAGTGTTGTTTATGTTGGTGATGCGGTTTGCTGCATCCACAACAATGACGGCATCCCGCAGATTCTCGAGAACGAAGGATGCGATGCTTATGGATTGCTGATGGTTTTTCATGGTCCCCCTTTGACGGTTAAGGCAATTAATTTCTGCTGTATCTGCAAGATAGCGAGTGCGGAGTAGAGCGAGAAATGTATTTGCATTGGGCTGATTTTTAATCGCTAAAGAACAAACTCCACCACACTTCCCAGTTTTGCATTGGCGTAGGGGATGGTATGGGGGTGGGAATAATAACAGGCACACTGCCAGGCACTCCCACTGGAATGACCGGCTGGTCGCCTTCCTGCAAATAATGTCCCTCTGTGCGAGCCCACTCTTCTACTGCCGCGGTTGACCCGGCGTAAGCCACCTGAGTTTGCAAGGCAACCTGGGTTTGCATGGCTGCTGTAGCAAGGGCACGTACCTGGTCGCGCTGGTCATTCAAGCGGTTTAATTCTTCGAGGCGGGAATTGAATTCAATAACGAATAATATCAATATAAAAATACCGGCAAATGCGGCAACACGTCGAAAACTAAACGGTATTTTGATCATGGGCATCTTGAACATATCTTTATCTTAATCGCATTTTCCTGCATTTGCAAATCCTTTTATGGTACAATCCTGCCCCGCAGGGCATAATCCTGCTAAAGCAGGGCGTAGTACCCTTCGCTCTGATATTTCACTTGCCAGAAAGGGCTTGAAGAACATGAAAATTTTGCTTATGAAAGACGTGTACAAACTGGGCCGCGCCGGAGACATCAAGAAAGTTGCTGATGGTTATGGCCGCAACTTCCTCCTTCCGCAGGGATTTGCCGTACTCGCCACCGAAGGCGCCATGAAACAGGTGCAGCGCATCAAGGCTCAGGCTGAGATCCGCCGCAACACCCAAAACAACGAACTCAAGGGCGTTGCCGACCTCATCAAGGATGTGACCCTCACATTCGCCGCCAAAGCTGGTGACACCGGTAAACTGTACGGCTCCATCACCACTCAGGATATCGCCACCGCACTCACCGAAAAGATCCGCCACGAAGTGAAACGCCAGTTGGTTGATATTCAACCCATTCGCAACCTCGGTGAATACACCGCTCACATCCGCCTGACCATGGACTTGGTCCCCGAAGTAAAGATCATCGTCCACCGCGAAGGTGAAAGCGCCGAAGCCCCCGCCGAAGCCGAACCTGAAAAGGCTAAGAAATCGAAAAAAGCTGAAGCAAAAGAAGAAGCGGCAGCAGAAGAAGCTCCCGCCGCAACAGCCGAATAAAGAGCACACCACATCACCGGCGCAAGTCGGTGATGTTTGTAATACAATACCCCCATGCCAGAATCAATTGGTCAACGCCTGAAGAAGGCACGCGAAGCGCGGTATCTCACCCTCGAAAGAGCCTCTGAAGATACCCGTATTCGCATTGTTTTTTTGCAGGCATTAGAGTCGGACGATTATTCCGTCATGCCGTCTGCTGCACAGGGGCGCGGATTTTTGCGCAACTACGCGGAGTATCTCACCCTCAACATCGACGAGATGATCGCAGAGATTCAACGCAGCGCTCCAGCGCCTGTGGAAGTGAGCGGCCCTCTGCCTCAGGTCAATTTGGTGGAGACGGAAATTCCATCGTTGGTGAGTGAGGATGAAAAGACAACGCCTCGTTTCTTTGACCGTTGGCTGGGCCGCCGTCCGAAAGCTGTTTCTGCCGCTGAAACAGAATCTACCGAACCCGTCGTTGAAGAGATTCCTGCTCCCGTTGAAGTTGAATCAACCGAGATCATTGTAGAACCAAAGACCCGCGGCCGAAAGAAAAAGAAAGTGGAGGGGGAGACTCTTCCGCCAGCCGAAGTGACGGAGATAAAACCCGCAGAAGAGATGATGCCGGTTGAGGCCGAACAGCTTCCAGTTATGGAAGAAGCGAAAGCGGGTTTCCTCTCACAGCTTGTTGCATCTGTCCGATCCCTTTTCAAAAAGAAAGAAAAAGAAGCTGAGCCCGCGCCTGTTGAAGAATCTTCAGAAGAGGAAATCGAACCGGAGGTTGTGAAGCCATTTGTGCCGACCCTGCCTGCGGATGTGATCTTCGCGGAGATCGGCGTGCAGTTGCGCGAGCGGCGTGAGTTGATCAGCTTGACGCTGGACGAGGTGGAACGGCACACGCATTTGCGCGCAGTATTTTTGAAGGCACTGGAAGATGGCGCAATGGATCGCCTGCCTTCGCCGGTGCAAACGCGCGGAATGCTGGCAAATTACGCGGCCTTTCTTGATCTGGATACAGATAAAATTTTGCTGCGTTTTGCGGATGTGCTGCAAGCACGGCGGCATGAGAAGTATGCTGAAACTCCGCGTGAAAATATTCAAACAGAAGTGGTGACGTCCATGCCGTTGCTGCGGACGTTTATCGCTGGCGATTTGGTCTTTGGTGTGGTGATGATCGCAATCTTAACCGCGCTGGCAATTTGGGGGTTTGGCCGTCTGGTCAGTTCGACGAACGAACAAGAGGTTGAAGCAACTGCGCCGTCTATTGTGGATGTGCTTGGCGATGTACCGTTGCCCACGGCTTCGCTGCAATCTACATTTGTGGCGGTGAATGAAGATCCGCTGGCAACTTCACCAGCTGGGGTCGATGTGCTGCTCTCGCCGGAAGCGCCAACAGAAGAGGGCTTTGTTGCAAATGTAACGGTCAGTATTTTTTCTTTGGAACGTACCTTTGTAAAGGTTTCTGTGGATGGGGAAGTGGCCTTTGAAGGCCGCATGGCTCCACGTGAGTCGAAGGTGTTTAATGCGGAAAATCAGGTGGTCGTGCTGACGGGGAATGCCTCGTCTTTGCGCGTCACTTATAATGGGCAGGATCTTGGTTTGATGGGCGCTATTGGTGAAGTGGTGAGCCGCGTATATTTGATCTCCGGCGTGGTGACGCCAACGGCTACCATCCCGCCTACGCCAACGGATACTCCGCTGGTAACGCCCACTGGCACACCAACCGCTACCCCCACAGCTACTCCGACTGGAACTCCGCCAGATGGCGGGTAATTAATTTTATTGGAATCGTCATGCTGTATGCATGACCTACTTTAGGAAAACAACGTGACTAAAAAAAATACATTTCATTTAGTGTCGCTTGGCTGTGCAAAAAATACCGTTGACTCGGATTCGATGGCGCAATTGCTTTTGCGTGACGGATATCGTTCGATGGATGACCCCTCCAAGGCTTCGGTGCTGATCGTGAACACTTGCGGATTCATTGGCCCCGCCAAAGAAGAATCCTACCGTGTGTTGGGTGAACTTGCCGAATCGAAACTTGATGGGCAAGTGCTCATTGCGGCGGGCTGTCTTACTCAGCGTTACGGCGTGGAAGTTGCCAAAAAAGTGCCGGGTATTGATGGCATTCTCGGCACGCGCCGTTGGATGGATATTGTGCAGGTGGTGAAGGATGTTCGCAAAAGCAAGCACCCCGAGCCGATCTATCATTTGCCTGAAACTGCAACGGTTGGTACAGACGAGTACGATGCACTGCGAGTGAGTGTGGCAGGTGCAAGCGCGTACATCAAAGTGGCAGATGGCTGCCGCCGTCCATGTGCATTTTGCGCGATTCCGCTCATCAAGGGGACGGCTGTCTCACGACCCGTTGAGGCCATTATCCACGAAGCGCGGACGTTGCGAGATAACGGCGTGCGCGAACTGGTTTTGATCGCGCAGGACACAACGGATTACGGTCACGACCTTGGCATGAAAGACGGCCTCGCGATCTTGCTCGAACAGTTGACAGATGCCGTCCCAGATGTGGATTGGATTCGCGTGATGTATTCCTACCCGGGCTACGTCACGGACCGTCTCATCGAAGTAATGGCAACCCGCAAGCAGGTTCTGCCGTATCTCGATATGCCGCTTCAACACGCGCATCCCCAGACTTTGTATCGCATGAAGCGCCCGTCCAACATGGATTGGGTGTATAAAACGCTCGGTAAAATGCGCGAGACGGTGAAAGACCTGTCCATGCGTACCACGTTCATCGTTGGGTACCCTGGTGAAACCGATGAAGAATTCCAGACCCTTTATGATTTTGTGAAGGAAATTCGCTTCGACCGCGTTGGGACTTTCCAGTTTTCCTTTGAGCCGGGGACAACCTCCGCGCCTCTGGGCGACCCGGTAGAGGCTTCTGTTAAACAGGAGAGATTCGAACGCCTGATGGAGCTTCAGCAGAACATCTCACTTCAGGTGAATCAATCGTATGTTGGCAAAACGCTGGATGTGCTGGTGGAAGGATTCGATAACGGCATTTCCATCGGCAGGTCGTACCGTGATGCGCCTGAAATTGACGGCATGGTCTTTGTGGAAGGGAAAGCGAAAGTTGGGGATATTGTCCCTGTGCGGATCACTGGCGCAATGGCGTATGATCTGACAGGCTCATTGGTAGAATCTAATTTGATAAAGTTGTAAACAAAACTTTAGAATCAAAAAGAGACCGTTGCTTTTTTGGCAACGGTCTCTTTTGTTTTACGATACTCTTGCGTAGGCTGTGGCGGCGAGGATCAGGGCGGAGATCAATAAGTTGAGCCTTAGAATGAGCAACTCTTTTTTCTGAAGTTTTGCCAGTTCGCCATCCTCGGCTTTTTCTTTTTTCATCAACGTGCGGTGGATGGCCGGCAGCACTTCCCATGTTTGAATGGCGCTGACCACCACCATGACGATTGCCAACCCATGTTTGATGAGGATGGCAAGTGACCATTGGGTGCTGGTGTTCAGGAAACCGTCATAATGCGGGCTGGTGCTGAGTTGGAAAAGTCCCGTTACGAGCAGCAGCCCCATGCAGAACCACGCGAGTGGTTCGAGTCTTTTTTGCAAGGCAGCGATAAAGCTGAGTTGGTCGACCAGTTTCAAGGTCCGGGTTGAGGCGGGCAGGACGAGAAGGTTGATCGCTGCGAGGCTCCCGATCCATGTGACGGTTGCCAGCATGTGAAGCCAGTAGATGATCGCCAGTATCCACGCTGAGGGTGTGGTCATGGATTAAGGATAGGATACAGCCGGAGTATTTGTAACCACGGGAGGAACCTCAGTGGCTGGGTTGCATTGTGCGTAGGCTTTCGCAGAGTTGTTTGCAGAAGTTCCGTCCAACGTGCCCACACCGGAAGCAGTGAGAAAAACATCATACGCGTCGCAATACTCCTGCTTGGCAAAGAGTTCATTGCCATAGCTTGTGAGCGCAA
>CAZHOX010000092.1:0-1131 GCA_964534345.1 uncultured Anaerolinea sp. | reverse complement strand
CATTCCGATCAGCGCTGTGACAATTGCGCCGCCGGGCAAGTATAAAGCAACCAAATAGGTGACGGCTCCGCCTACGACTGCGGCAATGAGCCCTTTGAGCACTGAACTACCTGTTTCAAGCGGAACATGAGTCCGTTTGGAAAGCCAGCTAAATAAGATGATGGCTTCGATGAGGAGGGCGATTTCAGCGAATGCAATGACCGGCGCGCCAATCTCTTTGAAGAAGGTGATGCCCACACTGCCAATGCCCAGAAACATGACGATGCGCAACAGAACAGCATACAACGGATACATTGGTTCTTTGCGGGCATAAAAAGCGCGGACGGCTACTTCGTGAATGGTGTACCCTGTCAACGCCATGAGGTAGGCGCGGGTTGTCCATGTGATGAGGGTGGAGGTTTCCGCGTCAAAGCCGAAGACGCCGCGCACCAGCGGATTAATGCCCGCAGACATGACTGCCGCTATCGGCAGGGTTAAGGAGATCAAGACCCGGAGGGCGCGTTCGACCGTAGACCGGAACCCTGCCCAGTCGCCGCGTGAAGCGAGTTCCGAAAGAGCAGGCAGCATGGCGGTAGCCATCGCCGTTCCGAGGATCGTTTCCGGCACTTGCATGATCATCCAGCCGTAGGTGAGCGAAGTGACCGCGCCCACTTGATCCAGCCGTGAAGCGAGGTTGTCGCGTGCGAGGAAGATCAGTTGAATGCCGCCCATCGTCAGCAGGCGCGGAGCCATCAGCTTGAGGGCTTCGATCAAACCTGTGTGGCGCAAATTTACCGAAGGCGTCCAGCGGAAGCCGAACATGAAAAGTCCCGGCACTTGAATGAGCAGATGAAGCACCGCGCCGAGGATAACGCCATACACAAGGCCATGAATTCCGTAACGCGGAGTGAGAAAGATCGCGCCGAAAATTTGCCCCACGTTGTACATGCTGGGAGCAATGGCAGGTAAAACAAAATGCTGGTTCGCTTGCAGAGATGCCATCACCAGGCCGCTGATGGAAAAAATGATCGTGCCGATCAAATTCAAACGCATCAACTCAGCAAGTAGTTTGCGCTGTTCCTCGCCAAACCCTGGCGCAATGCCGAGCTTTGCATCCACAAGCTGCTGGGCAAAGATGGCGATCAGAATCGC
>CAZHOX010000091.1:9731-12651 GCA_964534345.1 uncultured Anaerolinea sp. | reverse complement strand
ATCACCTCGTCTTTTTGATACCCAAAGAAAGATTGTGCGAACTCATTGAAAAAAGTGATCTCCCCGTTGCTCTTCCAACGGATGATGGCACTGTTGGCATTTTGGACCAGCTCACGATAGTCACGTTCACTTTCTTGAATTTGAGTCTCCAACTTCTTGCGCTCGGTAATGTCGTAATTGACTCCCACCATACGTAAAGGTGTGCCGTTCTTGTCACGAAAAACCTGTCCATTCGCCTTCAACCAATGGATCGAGCCATCGGGCCACAACACACGGAATTCAGTATCGTATTCTCTTTCGCCGCGCACAGCCGCCGCAGATATTTCATTGCTTGGGTCTTGATCCTCTGGGTGAATCCCATGCTGCCAGGCTTCGTAGGCGCCGCCAAATTCATCAGACTTGATTCCATACAAAGCATACATTTGGTCATCCCAAACGATCTCGTTCTTTTGAATGTCCCAATCCCAAATACCCATATGTGCAGACTGTGTGGCAAGGTCGAGCCGTTCGGTAAGTTTGGCGCGTTCCAGTTCCAACTCGATCCGTTCTGAGATCACTTCCGAGAACAGAATGATGCCGCCGATCACATCGTCTGCTTCATACCACGGGTGGATCTCCCAACGTACCCAATCTAATGAACCATCGGCTCTTGGGAACGGGTCTGCCGCTTCGCTTTCCACAGCTCCTGCCAGACAGCGCCGATGGATCTCCCGCCACCGTTCGGGGATTTCAGGGAAAATTTCATAATGTGATTTGCCGATGATGTCATACGAAGGCAATCCATAATCCTTGATGAATCGATGGCTTGCCGCCAGATAGCGCATGTCTTTGTCGAACATGGCAATGGCCGCTGGGGAGTACTCGACAAAAAGTTTAAATAAACGTTCATTTTCTTGAAGTTTTTCTTCCGCGTATTTTCTTTCAGTAATATCAAGGAGGGTGGTGATGGCATATGGGTGACCGCCGATTATCACTCGGTTGGTATTTGAAACAACAATGCGTTCTTCGCCAGATTTGGTATAAGCGCGGGTTTCCCTGCCTTTTAACGAGCCTTCTTTTTCGAATTGTGATATGACCTGTGCACGCTGTTCCGGCTTGATGATGCCAAGCTCCGCAGCAGTTTTCCCAAGCATTTCCTCTTTGTTGAAGCCGGTCAATTTTTCACAGGCTTCGTTCACATCCACAATGGTCACTTCAGGTAATTTGAGGAGGATGGATGGAACGGTTGATTTCTTGAACAAAAGAGTATAGCGTTGTTCGCTCTCAAGCAGCTTGTTTTCAAGCAGCTTTCGTTCCGTAATATCCGCTGTGACAATGATCGTTTTCCAGTCAGGGAAATCTGCTGGAACAGCAGAAACACTTGTCCAGATCGTGTCTCCATCTTCCTTGACGATTCCTGTTTCTACGTTAAATACAGCTTGCCCGCTTTTTTGTGCCTGGGAACTTGCGAATCCATCTGCGGACATCTTCCTACCGTCTGAAGCCAGATAGGTACGGTTCTTGTAGGCACCAGCTCGTATCCCTTCCTCACTCATCCCCATGACCTGAGCGAGCGCAGAGTTTTGAAAGACTACTTTGTGTTCACGGTTAAGAATGGAAACTCCAACTGGGAGCATTTCCAATAGCTTGAGAAAATCTTCTTCGTGTGGAGGATTCTTTGCCGCAGTGTTACTTCCTGGCTTTTGTTCTTTTTCCTCCCTTGCTTTTTCTAAAGCGCTCTCAAGAGCCGCAATCTTTTTCTGCGCTTCCTGTAGATCTGCTTCCAGTTGAAGTTTTGTTCTGTTATTCATTTTAACCTTATGCTGTCTCAATGTTTTACAATAAATATAACGACTTATGATATAAACTTCCAGTAAATTATCTTCGACGGGATAAGTTATGCGTATGGGGGTTTTCCCTACTTCAATAGCACCTGCATCTGGTCTACGACTCAATTGACTGAAGAATTGTAAGTGGCTGATATAATTTTTCAATGAAAATATAGTTGCAAAAAACGCTTACAGGTAAGGAGTTCCAACTTGAATCTTTATAAGTTGAATAAAAGGAATGTGTTGAGCTTTTTACTCGGATTAATTTTCATCTTCGCTTGCAATCTACAGTCGAACGCTTCTTCCCCAACCCCAGACCTGTTTGCCACACTATCGGCAGCCACCCCGCTGTCAGTGGATTCTACTGCCCAAGTCGTTGCACCAGCCAACCCTGGGGGAGAGCCGCAGGGTCAGATCGCATTCACCTGCCAGATTTTCAAAATCCAAGCCAGCAACCAGATCTGCATCATCAACGCAGATGGGACAGGTTTTCGCCGACTGACAGTTGACGACACAAAACAGCATTATTACCCGTCAGTTGCGCCCGATGGAAAGAGTGTGGTCTACGCCGCATTCCGTGAGCCGAACATGTACGAAATTTACGAGGTGGATATTGCTTCGGGAGTCATCACCCAACTCACCGACAGACTCGGCAACTTGAATGGTCCCGAAATTTCCCCCGATGGTTCAACCATCGTTTTCAAACTTTCGACAGCCAGTTCCAATGAATTGTGGCTGATGAACCGTGACGGAAGCAACCCGCACAAAATCCCGAACGCAACAGGCTGGGACCCAACCTGGTCACCTGATGGAAGTATGATTTTGTTTGCTTCGGATATGCAAGGCGGCGTGCAGTTGTTCCGAATCCGTTTGGATGGCGGTGAACTGCAAAAGATCAGCAACCTGCCCGCGATACGGGGAAGAAGCGATTGGTCGCCTGATGGGCAGTTCATCGTCACGTATTCAGGTCAGCCTTGGAATCGCGATGTCTACATCATGAACGTGGATGGTTCAAATGCGCACATGCTTTCCCCCACAGGCGGCAACTCGCAAGGCCCATCCATCTCGCCTGATGGACAGTGGGTGGCGTTCACTTCCTATTTTGATAAATA
>CAZHOX010000091.1:5629-9631 GCA_964534345.1 uncultured Anaerolinea sp. | reverse complement strand
GAGAAGCCAATGGAAATTAAAAACAAAGTGGTCATTGTCACTGGTGCATCATCTGGGATCGGGGAAGCGGCTGCCCGCCAGTTTGGGCGCGAAGGCGCAATGGTGGTTCTCGCCGCCCGCCGCGTGGAGAAACTACAAGCTCTTGCGCAGGAAATCAATGCAATGGGCGCAGAGACGTTGGTTGTACAAGCCGACCTCTCCAAACTTGAAGATATTCAATCGTTGGTGATGCAAACGTTGGAGAAGTTCAAGCGCATTGATATTCTCGTCAACAACGCAGGCTTTGGCCGTTTAGACTGGTTGGAAAAGCTTGACCCTGTGAAAGATATTCAATCTCAGATCAATGTGAACGTGATGGGCGTTATCCAAACCACGCGGCAGGTTTTGCCGGTGATGATGAAACAGCGTGCAGGCAGCATCATTAATATGTGCTCGATGGCGGGTCTGGTGGCAACACCCACATACACGATCTATGCTGCAACGAAACATGCCGTGCATGGATTTTCAGAAGCCTTGCGCCGTGAAGTGAAGCCGTGGGGAATCGATGTTTCGCTGATCTACCCAGGCGGTGTGGTGACGGAGTTCAATCAACATGCGGGCATCAACCGCAAGACCAAAACATCCACACCAAAATTTATGCTGCTCACGGCTGAACAAGTTGCCGAAGCTGTGGTAAAACTGGTGCGCCGCCCGCGCCGCATGTTGGTCATCCCCTGGCTGTGGAATGTGACGGTGTTCATGAATAAATTCATCCCCGGCTTTGTGGACCGCACCACCATCAACCGCTTTACCATCCCTGAGCGGGAAGATGAACTGAATAAAAAATAATGCAGGTAAATACGAAGTCCAAAGTCGGGAGGCGTTGGATTTTGATAAAAAATATTTTGGAGGGCAGACCGATATGAGTTTTCTTGAAAAGTTGTTTGGGCCGTCAGTGCCGAGCCTCACTGTAACTGAGTTGAGCGAAAAATTGAAATTTGGAAAACATCCGATGATCTTGGATGTGCGCAATCCTGACGAATTTCGTCTTGGGCATATTTCGGGGGCAAAATTGATTCCGTTGACCGAGTTATATCGTCACATGAAGGAACTTCCCAAAGGCCGTGAGATCATTTGCATTTGTGCCAGCGGCAGCCGCAGCAGTTCCGCATCTAAGATTTTGGCAAAGGAAGGCTTCACGGTCTTCAATGTGAAAGGCGGCATGACCGCCTGGCGAATGGCGAAACTGCCAGTGCAAAAAGGATAAAAAAGTCGGGCTGATTGCAGCCCGACTTTTTTTATTAAGTCGCAGACCTGATATCTTTTAGGTTCAACTGATAACTCACGCGCCCGTTGTATTCATTTGTTTCGTAGGTAAACAGAATATCCACACGCGGCGGCAGATTATTGTGCCAGTGACCGAGCTTGAAACCAATGGCATCGTGCGAGAATTTATTTTCATCTTCAAGCGACAACTTCAAATGCTTGGCATCTGCGCCAACGGTGCGCGAACTTTTGACCTTGACCCCGCGCGCCACAAAAGATGCTTCGCGATTTCCATAGCCTGATGGTTCAAGGTAGCGCAGACATTTTTCATACAAGTCGGGGCGGATATCGACAAGAGAAACTTCCGCATCTGCCGTAACGGTTGGCCTGAGATCTTCGTGAGATAGTTTTTCCTTCGCTATGGCTTTTAACCGCTCCACCAACGCTGGAAGATTTTCATTCTTCACGGTGAATCCCGCCGCTGCGGCATGTCCCCCGTGGCGGACGAGTAGATCTGCACATTGGTCTAGCGCGTCGGTGATGTGGAATTCGGGAATGGAGCGGCACGAGCCGCGAGTCTCTTCAGGTCCTTTGGCGGCAACAATGGCGGGGCGGTAGTAAGAGTCCGTGAGGCGGGAGGCAGCAAGGCCAACAACACCAGAGTTGAATTCTTCATGTGCCGCAAAAAGCAGATAGGCTTCGGGCTCATCGCTCATTGCTATTTCTTCAGCTTGCTTTTGCATGTCGCGGGTGATGCGCTGCCGTTCGCGGTTTTGCATATCCAGTTGTTGTGCCAACTCGCCTGCTTTGAAGACATCTTTGGTGGTTAATAACTCAAAGGCGGCGAGCGCCTCTTTTAAACGACCTGCTGCATTTAGGCGTGGACCAAGCATGAAGCCAATGTGTCCTGCGTTGACTTTTGCCAATACAAGTTCGGAAACTGCCGCGAGAGAGAAAAGTCCCTGGCGGGTGGTCTGCCGCATCTGACGGAGTCCCTTGCGCACAAGCACACGATTCTCGCCGACAAGTGGAGCAAGGTCTGCTACGGTGCCGAGAGCGACCAGATCGAGGAGGTTATCTAATGGTAGACCATTGACGGTGGACGGTGGACGGTCTATGGTCTGTGGTCTACCGTCTGAGGCCAAAGCTTCCGCAATTTTGTAGGCAATCCCCACGCCAGCCAGATCTTTATCGGGGTACACATCCCCATGTTGTTTGGGGTTGATGACGGCGAGGGCAGGGGGCAGGTTTTCACCGTCAGGGTGGTGGTGGTCGCTGATGATGAGATCCAGCCCAATGGTTTGGGCATGAAGCGCTTCATTTGGCGAGCGGATGCCGCAGTCCACGGTGATGACGAGTTTGACTCCGTCTGCTTTGAGTTCATCCAATGCGTTGTTGTTCAATCCGTAGCCTTCTTCAAAACGGTTGGGAATGTAGCCGCGTACATTTGCGTTTAAATAATTCAAGGCTTCCACGAGCAGGGCTGTGGCAGTGACTCCGTCCACGTCATAATCGCCGTAAATGGCAATGGGTTCGTTATTCTTGATGGCGAATTGAATGCGGTCTACAGCGGTGCGCATGCCCGTCATCAGAAACGGGTCGTAGACGATATTTGGTTTTGCGTTGAGGTAGGCACGAGCCTCGGCGTCTGTGGCGTAGCCGCGGTTGAAGAGGATCTGTCGCAAAACGGGAGGGAATTTCGATAATTCAGAATCAGCTTCGGGTGTGATGAGAGGCGGGATGATCCAGCGTTTGGAAGTCGGTGTTTTTGATGTCATGTTTAATGGCGTGGAGTATAACGTTTCCATTCATCGCATGGAAGGGTGTTGTATAATCCTTTTAGATTAAAGGAGTACCAATGAAGCCGTTAGCCCCTGATGAAAAAATTGCTCTGGTGATGTTGTATACCCATAATATGCTTGTGCGTGGGGAAATTGTGATCAAGGAAAATTTACGTGTGAGCATTTGGCTGCGCACGCAAGGTGTTCCGAATTATATTCATTTGCACAGCCCTAATGTGATTTTGTTTGGTGGAACGCCGCCCAAGTCGCTGGCATATTCTGAGATATTTATTCCAACGGCGGAGGTGATCGCTTTCCACCTTGCGCCGCCCGCACAAGACCCGCTGGATTATGATGCCAGTGAGGTGAACCGCAGAATGCAGCCTGTGGACATGTTGGTTGGTTCTTTTATGATGAAGGCGAAACTGCGAATTTCAACGCAGACGGAACTGGCGACTTTTCTGGATGTCTCGCGTTCTTCGTGGATGTCTATTTATGAAGCAAATATTACCAACCCTTATTTGCCACAATTCAGCACGCAAGTACCCATGCTGTTGGTGAACCCGAATCATGTTAGTTTTGGGATGACATAACGATAGGAATTTAGTTGTTTAATGGACTTTACACTTTCGACCCCAGCTTTGTTGTTCCCAACTGTATCCCTGTTGATGCTGGCATATACCAATCGTTTTTTAACTCTGGCAACCATTATCCGCGGACTGCATGACCGATACAAAAACGATCAGGACGATAATTTGCTTGGTCAGATCGCGAATTTGCGTTATCGTGTGTACCTGATTCGGAACATGCAGATCTTTGGAGTGTTGAGCCTGCTGTTTTGTGTGGTGAGTATGTTTGCGCTTTTTGCAGGCTGGGTGATAGGCGGACAGTGGGCCTTTGGTATTGCTTTGATTTTGATGATCGTTTCGATGCTGATCTCGCTGCGTGAGTTGCAGATCTCGGTGGGAGCGTTGGA
>CAZHOX010000091.1:0-5529 GCA_964534345.1 uncultured Anaerolinea sp. | reverse complement strand
AAACCTCCGAGGTCTTTTTAATTTACGGATTCAATTTCACCCACGGAACAGTCACCGGCAGTCCGCGTTTGTCATTATCAGGCAGCAACGCCTTGCGGTCAGCAATGTAAACCGTGTAGCGTTCGCCGGGTAGCACATCCAATGCAATGAGCGGACTTCCCACACAGTCTGTTGGGATGGTGCATTCGGTGTAGCCGTAATGATATTCAGTGGGTGCATTACTCAAGCGGGCATAAAAGATATATGTGCCGGGCGCTTGAATGGCAATATCCAGCGGGGGAGATGTTGGCAGGAGCGGAGCCGTATGCATCCCAGCCGACATGAAAAGAGTGAATGTCTTGCCTGTGTAAACTTCCTGCGCATACAAGTTTGCTGAAAACCCAGCGCCGCCGCTGCCCATATTCAACGCTATGTTGACAATGGCCGGTGCGCCTACTACTGTTGGAGAAGGAACCTGCGTGTAGAACGGGACGACTGTAGCAGTTAAGTAATAATTTGGATCTTTAGTGGGAGGCTTGGTTAAAGGAATTGAAGTTGGTGTTGCAGGGAGAATTGGGGCTTCCGTAGTTGCATCTGCCATGCAGGCAAAAAGCCCAAGGATGCTTACACACAAAACAATCAATAAAACTTTTTTCATAGCGCATACTCCTAAATAGTTTTTGTCATTATATTACCGATTGAATGCTGAGAAATACAGACAACACAGATTTTAAATTCCTCTGTGTCTCTGTGACTCCGTGGTTAATGCTTTTCTTCCCCTCCCTACTGTATAATCCTTGCACAATGAATTTCAACTTGCTTGCACAACTTCCCGACCCATCGACAAAACGAATTGCATTGCATGTCACTGCACCCGCCGAACGCGCCTTGCGGCAGGGACATCCCTGGGTCTTCGATCAATCCATCACCGAGCAAAGCCACGAAGGCGCACCCGGCGACCTTGCCGTCATCTTCGACAACAAACGCCGCTTTCTTGCCATCGGTTTATATGATCCCACTTCCACAATTCGTGTGCGCGTTTTGCAAAATCGCCAGCCTGCTACTATTAACGCCGAGTGGTTTCAAAATAAACTTCAACTCGCCGCACAAATTCGCGAACCGTTGAAAGGCACAGACACCACAGGTTATCGCCTCGTCCACGGCGAGAACGACGGCTTCCCCGGCCTCGTCATTGACTGTTACGCAGATACCCTTGTCCTCAAACTTTACACCCCCGCATGGATTCCGCATCTCAAAGAGTTTTGCAGCGCGCTCGCACAAATCAGCCCCGCCGAGCATTTGATCTTGCGACTCAACCGCCTCCTTCAAAAGCAGACTGAATTACTGTACGGTCTCAATGACGGGATGACGCTTACGCCTCAGACTCACCCAAACCTGATTTTGTTCAAAGAAAATGGTCTCACCTTTGAGTCTGATCCCATTCTCGGGCAAAAGACCGGCTTCTTCCTCGACCAGCGCGACAACCGCGCAAAGGTGGAGGCATTATCCAAAGGGAAATCTGTGCTAAATGTATTCGCCTACTCCGGCGGATTCTCTGTTTATGCGGCGCGGGGAGGTGCGAAGGAAGTTGTCAGTGTGGATATCAGCCCGCACGCAATGGAATCCGCCATCCGCAACATGGCGCACAACCGTCATTTCCCAACGGTTGCCGCCGCCTCTCATGAAACATTCGCCGAAGATGCTTTCGATGTCCTTGCACGCATGGAATCACAGAAACGTTTCTTTGACATGGTCATCATCGACCCGCCAATGTTTGCGCAAAACGAAAAACAAATTTCCTCTGCGCTGGCGGCGTATCGCAAGTTGACGCGCTTGGGTTTGGGCGTCTTGCGAAAAGGCGGCACGCTTGTGCAGGCATCCTGCTCCAGCCGTGTAGATGCCGATTCGTTTTTCGACTCCATTCACCAGTCCGCGAGAGAGGCGGGCCGCAGGCTGACAGAAATCGAACGGACAGGTCATGCTCTCGATCATCCCATCAGTTTTGAAGAAGGCGCATATCTCAAGTGTCTGTTTGCCACAGCGTAACAAGGGCGGGGCTGAGAAAATATTTGTAGAAACAGGAGCAACTGCCGGCGAGGCGTGAGGCGCTGGTTGTGAATCCCAATATCGATTTTCGAATATCGTATAATCATCCCATGTTCTCATTTCAGATCACATCCAAAAACAACCGCGCCCGTACGGGGATTTTTTCCACACCGCATGGCGACCTCATCACTCCCGTTTTTGCACCCGTTGGCACGCAAGCCACGGTGAAGACGTTGACCCCCGAACACCTCAAAGATATTAATGCTTCTCTTGTATTGAGCAATACCTATCATTTGTATCTGCGCCCCGGTGATGAGCTTGTGCGCGATATGGGCGGCCTGCATAAATTCATGCAATGGCCGAACCCCATGCTGACGGACTCGGGTGGCTTTCAAGTCTTTTCTCTTGCGAAGACCCGAAAAATTGATAACGATGGCGTGACCTTCAAAAGCCATATTGACGGTTCCACGCATCGCTTCACACCGGAGAGTTCCATTGCCATTCAGGAAAATCTCGGCGCAGATATCATCATGGCTTTTGATGAATGCTCCGACCCAAATGATTTGAAGTATTCCAAAATTGCAATGGAGCGCACGCATCGCTGGGCAGAACGCTCGCTCAACGCGAAGACCCGCGCTGACCAGGCTTTGTTTGGCATTGTGCAGGGCGGTGTCAACTCGGAACTGCGAGCTGAGTCTGCGCAATTTATTGCATCTCTCGATACACCCGGCATTGCCATTGGCGGTCTCTCGGTGGGGGAGACCAAGCAGGAAATGCACGACACACTGGATGTGGTTACGCCGCTTCTGCCTGAAAACAAACCCCGCTATCTCATGGGCGTTGGCACTCCCGAAGACCTCATCAACGGCGTTTTGCGTGGCGTGGATATTTTTGATTGCGTCCTGCCAACGCGTTTGGCTCGTCATCACTCTGCTTTCGCCCCTGAAGGCCGCTTGAACATGATGAACGCGACCTTTGCCAGAGATGAGCGCCCCATGGATGAGACTTGTGATTGCTATGCTTGCAAAACTTTTACGCGTGCATACATTCGTCATCTTATTGTCGCAAAAGAATTGCTGGCAGGCACGCTGATCTCCATTCACAACTTGCGCGCATTAATTCGATTGATGGAATCTATTCGCGGCTATATTGCGGATGGATCGTTTGAGTCTCGTGCACCTGAATTGTTGGAGCGATGGGGGAATAACGCGAAGCGATTGGCAAATAAAGAGTAAAAAAACAGACGGCTTCAGTTTTGAAGCCGTCTGTTTTTTATGAATTCGCCTCAAGAGGCGTTGGGTCAGGTACTGTCAATGTGAAAACATACCAACACATCACGCTCATTCCCAGCATTTCCCCGCCATCTTCTATTAATCTTGAGATTTCAAACATAATTTGATTCGTATCTTCGTTAAATATGCGGTTGACAAAGTCATTTACTACACCAAAGAAAACGATCAAAAGAAGACCGCCGACCAGGTAATGAAATATTGTTCGAACTTCCTTTCCGCCGCGAAAATAAGAAATGGCAATGAGAGAAAGGAACAGGATGCCAAAAAATAAGGATACGCCCAATTCTCCAAAATCTTGATAGCGCATCTCTCCAAATAAGATGTGGCCTGAATCGATGCCAAACCTTTCAAGAAAAAATGTAGCCAGTCCGCCATGAAAGCCCAACATATCGTCAAAGAGAAGGTAGGTGAATAAGAGGGCCCAGCCTGTATAGAATACATCTTTTTTCTTAATGATCAACCATGCAAAGAGGATGATGATCCAATATTCTTTTACGTATTGAAAAGATTCTGCCAGAGTAAGATCGTAGTAAAGATTGAACACATCATTGCGGATGGTCGAAAACATATCCAATAAACGGGCTGCTTTATGTGCCAGGTGTAATAAAACAAAAAAGAGGTCGGCACTCAACAAAAGTACAAGGATATGCATGGATTTCTTGGGAAAAGCAAATCTTTTCAAAAGTTGTGCCATATTTTTCTCCTAAATGTATGAGTAAATTAATAAAGAACATTATAATTGCTTCTAATATCTTTTACTGTATTCAATAAATGGAGGGTGACGAAAACAGGAAAAAGAATTAATACAGGTGATATCCTGTTCTGCATAATCTGTAAATAGCGCTTTCCATTTAGGATGGATTAATAACTATTCATTACGATCAATAAAAAACAACGGATGAAATATGACACTTTTGCAAGCCTTTTTCTTGGGGATTATTCAAGGGATAACTGAGTTTATACCTGTCTCGTCAACGGCACATTTGATAGTCGCCGAAAAGCTTTTGGGCGTCCCTTTTGATGAAAGAACTTTTGCTTTTTCGGTTATTGTCCAACTTGGCACTGTGTTTGCCATGTTGATCTTTTTCGGGAAAGACATTTGGCAGATCGTGAAAGCCTTTTTGATCGGGGTGGCACACGGAAAACCCTTTGAAAATTCGGATGCTCATTTGGGGTGGCTTGTAATTGTTGCCACACTTCCCGCAGGGATCGTGGGATTTGCCTTGCAAAAAATCGTTCAATCAAATTTTGAACAGCCATTTTTGCAGGCGGGTATCCGCCTGTTGGTGACGGCTGTTTTATTAACAAGCGTTGAGTATTTTGACAAGCGCACCCGTACTCTTGCATCCGCAACCTGGAAAGATGCATTAACTGTGGGGTTATTTCAAGTGCTGGCGATCTTTCCCGGTGCATCACGCTCAGGTTCCACGATTGCTGGCGGCATGGTGCGTGGATTTGACCGCCCCTCTGCTGCGCGTTTTGCCTTTCTAATGTCTGGCCCCATTTTACTGGCCGCAGGTTTGTATGAGTCTGTATCGGTCATTATCATGCCAAACACAACTGAATTTTTACCGATTCTCATAGTTGGGTTTGTTACAGCAGCCATTGTTGGCTGGCTGGCAGTCAAGTGGTTGATAAACTATTTGAGCAAAAACTCCATGTATGTCTTCGCTATCTATTGTGCGGTGGTTGGAGCTTTGCTCTTAATTTTTGAATGGATTGGATAAAACGTCATGGACATGAAATCACTGCTGAAAAAATTTGTTGAAACCGAATCCCCCTCGCACGACCGCGAAGCTGTCAGCCGCGTGAGCGCCTTGGTTGCTGAAGAAGCCCGCAGGCTCGGTGCGCAGGTGGAACTCATCCCAAACAAGGAAACGGGGGATCACGTTATTGCTCGATTTTCATCTGTTTCTTCATCTAAACCCATCCTGCTCCTCTGCCACATGGACACAGTTTTTCCGCTTGGCACACTGGCGAAAATGCCATTCCGCGAAGCGGATGGAAAAATATTTGGCCCCGGCGTATTGGATATGAAAGCCGGCATTGTCATCAGCCTTGCCGCGATCGAAGAACTGCAAAACTCTGGAGGACTGAAATTACCAGTTACTCTGCTATGCACATCGGATGAAGAGATCGGGTCTCATAGTTCTCGTGCGTTGATCGAAAAGTTGGCACAAGAATCTTCTGCAGTCTTCGTCTTTGAACCCGC
>CAZHOX010000090.1:0-12768 GCA_964534345.1 uncultured Anaerolinea sp. | reverse complement strand
TTTCGGATGTAATTCTTTATTCTTGCAGCAAAACCAACAAATGGCAGCGCTAGTTTGCCCAGAGGGGTAATTGCATATACTCCTGAGCGCATGGCTCGTTTTTGATTCCATAAATGACTTAGGTAGGACGAATCATCTGAAGACCCGCTATCTATAAATTTGAGATCATAAATGGCCGGGTCTTTGCATTCGAGCCAGTTTGCTTCATTTAGGATCCCAGGGGAATATTTTGCATATAACGGGTCCCAGCCGATCTTGAAAGCGAACCCTGCGCCGCCAGAAGTGAAATTAATAGTTGATGAAATTGGACGTTCATTCAGCGTCAGCTCAGTGGCAAAAGCTCGTTCAGATTTGCTGAAATTCGTTATCATCTCAAGGAAAAAATTTTTATCTGCATTGTTTGATAATATGGAAGTGTGTCCTTCACCTTTCCACCCTAAATTTTCAAGGAACATAAATCTGTCGATCACCGATTCGGTCAGAGTCTCTTTGCAGCGAATTTTCCAATCTACTGCCCCCAACTCTTCAAGCCGCTTGAGACTGCGGTGGATGGATTTTTTCATGCTTTTCCTGAGGGTATGACCTGATTTCTCCTGAATGGTTCTAAGGCACAAGATCGGGCGGTTCCATTCTCGAAAATAGTTCCATTTCAAACCCAGGTCTTGTGCCGCCCTCAATTCTTGTATTGCCTGTTCCCCTTCATTGATTTGATCGTGAAACACCAGACCATGCCATTTATTATTAAAGTTGCAAATCTGTTCAAAAATATTTCGTACGATGGTCTCTGCAGAGTCTTGGTCTACTAAAAAGCCTGAAAGAAGGGAGTGCCTGCTGGAGAATGCTTCCAAATGTGGGAGGGGGAAATGTTTCGAAGCCTTGCTTGTGTGGAATAACCCCATTCCTGAAAGTAGAGGATACCCCCCCCCTGTTCGTTTTTTCTACAATGATCCCTAAAAGATTATCCTTGTTGGTGATAAATTTTATTGCTGGAATCACAAAATGAGGGGAAAGATAGCCATTAGGTTCCATGGCTCTGCCTTCCAATTCCTCCCATGCAGATAAAAATCTTTCATCAAAGTCGCCGCTTCTCAATACTTTAATTGTGTATTCAGGGTTTGGAGCCATGTTACTATTCCTGCCTAGGTATGATACATAGGTTTACCCGAGAAAGAGAACATCCAAATATATTTTAACAGTCAGACTAATGATTTTATTATACTCAAGTAATGTCAAAGACTGGTGATCTGTGAATTTTCAAGGCATTGCAAATCCATCTTAAAATGGATTGCTGATGAATACAGGGTAATGTCCATGAGCCTTGGCTTGCCGGTATCTTTGTTCTTTCCAACTTTCCAACACAGTTTATAATTACTTTTGTAATTCATTACTTGAAAATCGAATTTCCTCCGAGGCCCCATGCCCACTCAATTGATCGAATGTATTCCCAACTTCTCCGAAGCACGCCGACCCGAGATCATAGATAAGATCGTCGCCGCGATTCAATCCGTCAGCGAAGTGAAAATTCTCGACCGCTCCTCAGACCTCGACCACAATCGAACCGTCCTCACTTTTGCGGGTACCCCTGCCGGAGTGGAGGAGGCCGCTTTCCGCGCCATCCAGACCGCCTCTGAGCTAATCGATCTGGATGATCACACTGGCGCACATCCCCGCATTGGCGCAACGGACGTTGTTCCCTTTGTCCCGCTTGGCGGCGCGAGCATGGAAGAATGTATTGCTATTGCCCAACGCCTCGGTCAGCGTGTTGGCAGCAAACTTGGCATCCCCGTCTATTTGTATGAAGCGGCGGCCATGCGCCCTGAACGCACGAATCTCGAAAATATTCGCAAGGGACAGTATGAAGGCTTGAAGACAGAAATTGAAAATAATGCCGAGCGCAAGCCTGATTTCGGCCCAGCCAAACTTCCCAAAGCTGGCGCAACGGTCATCGGCGCACGTAATCCGTTGATTGCCTTCAATGTTTACCTCACCACCGAAGACGTGGATATTGCAAAGAAGATCGCCAAGGCTGTTCGCCAGTCATCTGGAGGGCTGCGTTATGTAAAAGGTCTTGGCTTGCTCGTGGATGGCCGCGCACAAGTTTCGATGAACCTTACCAACTTCCGCGAAACGCCCATCGCGCGTGTTGTTGAATTCATTCGCCGCGAAGCCCAGCGTTATGGTGTTGGCATTCATCACAGCGAACTTGTTGGATTGATTCCACAGGAAGCATTGGTCGATGCTGCTGTCTGGTACACCCAACTTGATCAATTTGATAAAGAACAGATTTTGGAATCGCGCCTCTTCTCATCTGATAAAGGAAGACGCATCACAGACAATGGACAATCGCCCAGCGTGCGCGGTCTTCCTTCGCCTCAGCCTGCTTCTTTTATCGAGCAGTTGGCCGCCCCTACGCCGACTCCAGGTGGCGGCTCTGCCGCCGCGTATGCAGGCGCAATGGGAGCAGGACTCGTAGCCATGGTTGCTGGTCTCACCATTGGGAAAAAGAAATACGCTGAAGTTGAAGCCGAAATGCAAGCAATTCGAGTTGTTGCCGAAAAACTTCGCCATGAACTCACTCAGGCTGTGGATGATGATGCCGCCTCTTTTGAAGTTCTCATGGCAACCTTCAAACTTCCCAAAGATACTGAAGAACAAAAGGCCAAGCGCAATGCAGCCATCGCTCAGGCTACGCTAAATGCCGCACACATACCCCTGCATGTCTCAGCCGACGCCGTCAAAGTGATGGAACTGGCTCTCAAGTGCGCCCAGCACGGCAACCTCAATGCAATTAGCGATGCCATGTCAGGGTTTTCCATGTCACGTGCCTGCCTCACAGCGGCTGGCTACAACGTCAAGATCAACATCAACTCATTGGAAGATAAATCTGGCGGCGACAAGATGCTGGCCGAACTTGTTGAACTCGAAAAGGAAGCCGATACGTTGGAAAAAGAGATACGTGCCGTAATGAAAGAACGAGGTGGGATTTAAAATTGAAGTTCTTACGCTGCCTAAACTGGGCTGGGAAAAAGTCCCAGCCCATATTTTTATTATTTGGTCTCTTCCTTGTTTCATGCAGGCCTGTTCCGCCCACCATATTTCCGGAGGCTGAACCAAGCCAGACTATTTCTGCACCAACGCCCACAATAGTAGCACCTATTCCAACGGCAACCCTCATCCCTTGCGACCCAGGCACAACAGACTTTTGTCTTGAAGATTGGAATACCACTTTCCAAAACCCGCTCGGCCTACATTCTCCATTGACAGTAGCACGCAGTTATCCGTATGGCTCTACAGAAAATGGAGAACGCGAACCACATCATGGTGTTGACTTGGAAAGCAAGGAAGGCAACCCTGTCTATGCCCCTGCCGCAGGAGTGGTGGTATTTGCTGGCCGCGACCACGAACGCATCTACACCCCGTGGGATGATTATTATGGAAATCTGATCGTTATTCAACATGAAGATGGCCTATTCTCGCTTTATGGACATTTATCGCAAATCAATGTCGTAGTTGGTGAACGTGTGAACATTGGAGATATCATTGCCTTGGTGGGGCATACAGGGGTAGCGATTGGGAGCCATTTGCATTTTGAAATCCGCACTGGCGGCGACGGCTCTGACTTTTTCTCTACCGAAAACCCCGAACTGTGGCTGCCCTTGGATGATGGCATGGGGGCCATGTCGATCATCCTAAAAACAGTAAGCAATATAAAAGTAGAGCGCAATCTGGTATTTTATCGCTATGCCCCAGGGACAACTAAATCCGAGAAAAAATATTACTTATCGACATACCCCAAAGGGTTTGAGCATAATACTGAGGATTTTGCAGTAAGCGACCTGCCCCCAGGCCGTTACCGAATTGCCTTTTCTGATTCTGGCAGACTATATGAACGTGTGGTCGTGGTAGAAGCGGGAAAACTGACACAAGTTATTTTTGATTTGAAGTAATCCCTCAACAAAAAACCTCCGAGATTTTGCCAACTTTTGGCGTCTCGGAGGTTTGCTTTTACTACCTACTATTCACTTTTTACTATTCTTCCAACGTCGAAATATCGCCTTCAGGCAAACCTTGTGCGCGAGCCTTCAACACGCGGCGCATGATCTTACCCGAACGCGTCTTGGGAAGTTTATCGAGGAATTTCACATCTTCAGGGCGGGCGATCGGTCCCATGTGAGTGGCAACATGCTGGCGTAACTCCTCCGCCAATTCCATAGACGGGGCGAAACCAGAACGCAGGATCACAAAGGTATGAATCGCCTGACCTTTGACTTCATGTGACAAACCAATTGCAGCAGCTTCTGCAACCGCAGGGTGGCTCACCAAAGCAGACTCAACTTCCGCGGTGCCGAGGCGATGACCAGAAACCTTGATCACATCATCCACACGGCCAATGATCCAGAAGTAACCGTCCTTGTCACGTTTGGCAGAGTCACCAGTGGTGTAGCGGCCTGGGTACTTCGACCAGTATTGATTGACATAGCGTTCGTCATCGCCATAAATAGTGCGAAGCATGGCAGGCCACGGATTCAACAGAGTGAGGTAGCCTTCCGTATCATCAGGAACGGGGTTGCCTTGTTCATCCACGATCTCGGCCTTTTGCCCAAAGAACGGGCGAGTGCCAGAGCCAGGTTTGAGCGGTACTACAGGGGTAGGCGTAATTTGGAACGCGCCTGTCTCTGTCTGCCACCATGTATCGATGATTGGACACTTCTCTTTCCCAATGACACGGTGATACCACTTCCATGCTTCAGGGTTGATCGGCTCACCGACAGAGCCGAGCAGGCGAAGGGAAGAAAGATCGTGCTTGTTCGGCCAGGCTTCACCGAATCGCATAAGTCCACGAATGGCAGTCGGCGCGGTGTAGAAAATCGTAATTCCAAAGCGCTCCACAACCTGCCACCAGCGGTTCGGGTAGGGGAAGGTTGGACCGCCTTCAAACAGCATCGAAGTTGCGCCAGCGATCATTGGCCCGTACACAATGTACGAATGCCCAGTGATCCAGCCGGGGTCTGCTGTACACCACCAACGGTCTTCGTCTTTTACATCGAAGACATATTTGAGTGTGGAATATGTGCCGACCATGTAGCCGCCGTGCGTGTGCAGAATGGCTTTCGGTTTGCCGGTGGAGCCGGAAGTATAAAGAATGAAAAGCGGATCTTCCGCATCGAGAACTTCCGTTGCACATTTGCCATTGGCGATGGGAAGTGCGCACAGGTCGTGATACCAATGATCGCGGCCCGCTTCCATTCCTACGGGTTGGCCTGTTCGCTTGACGACGATCACATTCTCCACCGACGGGCAGCGTTTGATGGCTTCGTCTACGATATTTTTGAGTTCAACGACCTTGCCATTTTGATACGAGCCGTCGCAAGTGATAACAAGTTTTGATTGGCTGTCGTCGATGCGTCCCTGCAATGAATCTACAGAGAAACCGCCAAATACCACGGAATGAATCGCGCCGATCTTCGCGCAAGCTAACATGGCAAAGACGATCTCAGGCACGCGGCCCATATAAATGGTAACGCGTTCGCCCTTCTGTACACCCATGGATTTGATGATGTTCGCCATGCGTGAGACTTCGCGGTTCATAGCGTAATAGGAGAATGTGCGTTCCGATTTGCCGTCTTCCGATTCCCAGATCAAAGCAAGTTGATTCTTGCGATGAGTTTTCAAGTGGCGGTCAATGGCATTATGGACGATATTGGTTTGGGCGCCGACAAACCATTTGAAAAAAGGTTTGTTCGAGTCGTCCAACACTTTGTCCCACTTTTTATACCATTCCAGTTCTGAGGCTTCATCGGCCCAAAACCCTTGCAAGTCCTTGCCTGCTTTTTCAGCGAGAGCGTCCCAGTCTTTCAAGCGTGCCTGAGCAATCACCTGCTCTGATGGATAATAAACTTCACCTTCCATTGTTCTTTCTCCTTTGACGTGGATTAAGTACACCTTGCTTGTGGAATATTCGACTTAATATACAGGAAAAACCTTTTTACGGCAATTATTTAATCGCCTTTTCCTGCGTTGATTTCCTCTTTCATTTGTGCCCAGGCCTCCCGCGCCTCAGTGACCGAGCCTTCATCTTCAATGGTGGTAATGTCACCCGGGTCTTTATCCAGCGTAACTGCTTTTAGCACGCGTCGCATGATTTTTCCGCTGCGTGTCTTGGGCAGCATGCTGACAAAATTTAATTCGCCAATAACCGCGATCGGCCCCAGTTCGTGGCGAACCGTGTCAATCAATTCTTTTTTCAGTTCGGCGGATGGCGTCTTTCCATTCTTGAGCAACACAAAAGCAGAGATTACTTCGCCGCGCAACTCGTCAGGATGCCCAATCACCCCAGACTCAGCAACATCGGGGTGCTTCAAGAATGCAGTTTCCACCTCGATTGTGCCAATACGGTGCCCAGCGATCTTGATGATCTCATCTGCCCGCCCTGCAAACCAGACATAACCATCTTCATCGATGTGCGCTGAGTCACCTGTGTAATACACGTTTGGAATCTTCGACCAGTAATCTTTCCCATATCTTTCTGGCTCGCCCCATAGCGCAGGAGTGAGACCGGGGAATGGACGTTTGATGACCATGATTCCTTTTTCATTCGGCGCACATGGCTCACCCTCGGGAGTCAATACTGCAACATCAATACCGGGCAATGGAATGGTAGCCGAGCCGGCTTTTGTAGGCAGCATCCCAATTCCATATGGATTTCCAAAGACTGGGCCGCCTGTTTCCGTTTGCCACATGTGGTCAATGACTGGAATTTTATTGCCGAGCATTTTGTTTTGCAGCCAATCCCATGCGGGTGCATTCAGCACTTCACCCGCGCAGAAGATTCTTTCAACATAATCGTGGTTGACTCGGCTTAGCGGTTCATCCCCGTAACGCATGAGCAGACGTACCGCGGTTGGAGAAGTGAATACACCGCTTACCGCGAATTCTTCAATGGCAATTCTCCAGTTTGCTTCTGCGTGCGGGTGATCCAACGCACCTTCAAATGCGATCGTTGTGCAACCTGTGATCAGTGGGGCATACACAATATAGCTATGCCCAACGATCCAGCCGATGTCTGAGGTAGCCCACCAAACATCTGTGGGTTTTAGCCCGTACACCCAACGCGCCATACTGAAAATATGAACTTGATAGCCGCCGTGTGTATGGATTGCGAGTTTGGGTTTTGCAGTTGTACCCGATGTGGCAAGGATGAAAGCAGGTTCATTTGCTTCCATTGGCGTGCAATCGCCGCTTTGCCCCTCGGCATGGGTGAGGAACTCTTCCCAGGTGATGTCACGCTCGCTCTGCATGGAAACAGCTTCTTTTCCGCGCTTGAGTAGAATGACATGTTCCACATTGGTTTTTGTTCCAGCCAAAGCGCCATCTACTATCCCTTTAAGCGGCACATCCTTGCCTTTGCGGTAGGTGATATCTGTCGTGAAGACAAGGCGCGAGCCGCTGGCCTGAATTCTGTCACCAAGCGCGTTCTCTCCAAACCCTGCAAACACCACGGAGTGAATCGCGCCGATGCGTACTGTGGCGAGCATGAGCATGATGGCTTCGGGACAGGTCGGCATATAGATGGTGAGGCGGTCGCCTTTTTTGATGCCCATGCCGCGTAAAGCAGCTGCCATGCGTTTGACTTCAAAGAGCATGACAGCATATGTAAATAATTGCCGTTCCCCACGCTCATTCATATAGATGAGTGCAGTATGCCCGCCCCAGCCGCGTTTTACGTGGTAGTCAAGCGCATTGTACGCAAGGTTTGTTTGTGCGCCAGAGAACCATTTGAATTCGGGATAATTCCATTCAAAAACCTGATCCCAGGTCTTAAACCAATGTAATTCCTTCGCGGCCTTTTCCCAAAAAGCCACGGGGTTTTCCTTCCCTTCTTGCAGCCAACGATTCACTGTGGGGCTGATGAGATTCATCGCATTCATCTCCTTTTGAATGGACAATCACCTTCTTGCATGTCATGCCGGAAGGTGATTGTCTCGTTTGCAATTGAGAGCGAAATCTTAGGCTTCTACTTTGGCGCCTACGGTAGCCACTGATGCGTCTGAGCTAATGTCAACATGATTGGTTTCTGGAAGTTTCCACATCCCGACCACGGCACAAATTGCCGCAATACCCATGGGATACCACAGACCCGCATAATTATTTCCAGTGGACTGAATCAAAGACAGGCCAATGATCGGAACCAAACCGCCGAATACACCATTTCCAATGTGGTACGGCAGAGACATGGAGGTGTAGCGGATTTTGGTGGGGAACAGCTCCACAAGAAAAGCCGCAATCGGTCCATACACCAGGGTCACATACACCACCTGTACGAATACGAGAACACTGAGCATCACTGGGTTGTATCCTGCATTTGCAACCTTATCAGCAGGGTTGCCGATGAATGGAGCAAACTTCGCCATGGTTTGGTAAATGGGCAGGTAGGTTAATACCGCCAGGATCATTCCTGCCATCATGAAAGGCTTGCGGCCATATTTATCTGAGAGGTGACCCACCAACACAAAAAGCGGAGTTCCGACCAAAAGCGCGGCACCTACGATCAAGTTTGAATCTACCAAACCTACACCGTAGATCTTCTGCAAATAGAACAGCGCATAGAACTGACCCGTGTACCAGACCACACCTTGTCCCATGGTTGCACCAAAGAGCGCAAGGATTACGAAACTAAGGTTGTACGGATTTCCAAAACTCTCTTTCAACGGGTTTTTGGAAATTTGCTTCTTTTCTTTGAGCTTTATATAGAGGGGAGATTCGCGCAATGAATAGCGGATCCAAAGGGAAAGACCAACCAGCAAAATGGAAATGAGGAACGGAACGCGCCAGCCAGTGGCCGCAAAAGCATCCTCTCCCATAATGGAGCGGGTGGTCAAGATCACACCGAGTGAAATGAACAAGCCAAGAGTGGCAGTGATCTGAATCCAGCTTGTCATGAAACCACGGCGGCCTTGAGGCGCATGTTCTGCAACATAGGTTGCCGCCCCGCCATATTCACCACCAAGAGCCAACCCTTGTAAGATGCGCAGGGCGATCAAAATAATACCGGCCATGGGGCCGATCGTCTCTGCTGTTGGGAGCAGGCCTACCGCAAAAGTACATAAACCCATCAATGTCATTGTGACGAGGAATGTGTACTTGCGTCCAATTAAATCGCCAACACGGCCAAACACAATCGCGCCAAAGGGGCGCACGATAAATCCAACTGCAAAAGCAGCCAGCCAGGCAATCAAATCGCCGAGCGGGGTGCCTGTCTGATAGAACTTACTTGAGATCACAGTAGCTAAACTTCCAAAAATATAGAAGTCATACCATTCGATCATGGTACCAGCGGCGGAGGCAAAAATAATACGAGGCAAACCTTGTTCAACCTGCCCGCCTTCAGCGGACGCAGAAGCAGTCACTTGAGACATACAATTTTCTCCTTTGGTGAAGACAGTTGAATATGTGCCGCGCCTAACAGACGCAGTTTGTTGCGTGTGGGGGATTTCTTTAGACGGTATCTGTCATCAGCGCTCCTGTTCCGCAGGGAGATGCATTCGCTCAGCCCGAGGACTTGCAAAAGAAGCGCGGAGAAAACCGCATAGTGGGGAGAGGATTCTATCTGGCATCTTTACACCTTAAATAGGATGAGAATCTCAGTCCGCCTACCAATAAAAACACTACATTAAAGTTTCAGGAAATAACACTAAGTTTGCAGAATTGAGACACCCAAAGTCAAAGACAAATGTCATAACTTTTTATGACATTTGTCATGTTTTCTTTAGGCGATGCTTTCCCTCATTCTTTGAATGAAAAGAGGTCTTCGCTTCTTTCCCCGCTTTTACTTGTTACACGTGCTCACGCACAGGGAGATGCTACCCTTTAGCGCGGATCAAAAGCACAGGCACATCAGAATTGTGAACCACTCGCTCGGCAATGCTCCCCAACAGCCAGCGCGCCGCACCCGTTCGCCCGTGTGTAGACATGGCGATCACATCCACTTGCAACTCTTCGGCCACCCCAAGGATCGTCTCTGCAATTGAACCGACACGCAGCAAGGATGAAACCCTAAATCCTTCCGCCTTCAGCCCATTTTCGATTTCTGAAGTATAGGCTTTGCTGCGTTCTTCCTGCTCCTGCATCGAAGCCTCGGCAAGGCCAGGGTCAGAGAACAGCAAATCCATGGCGGGGTTTGCAGCCACAGTTAACAAGATCAACTCGGCGCCTTCTGAATACGCCAGTGACTTGGCGTGTGGAAGAACGCCTTCCGCTACTTTCGAGCCATCGAGAGGAACAAGGATTTTTCGATACATGAATTGCCTCCAATTTTGTCATTGTCCAAAACGCAATCGGCGTATCAGGCGGCTGGAAAATTTTGCCTGCTTCATCAAACTTTGAACAGCGGAAACATCATACAAAACACGGCGATAGGTATAGGTCATTTCATCGGTGTCGAGCAGAGCGTAGGCTGCGCGGGGATCTTCATCGCGAGGCTGGCCCACACTTCCGGGGTTGATCATCATTCGGTCGAGAGTCAGGCTCAGGGTTGTATTGACGCGGGGATATTCTTCCAAAACACGCCAGTCATCCCATCGCTTCCGAAAAATAATGGGGAAGTGTGTATGCCCATTCAAGCAAACAGAAGTTTCAATGAGTTCAAGGTTACTTTTGGCAATTCCTGTGTCAGTGACATATTCCCACACGGGGTCGCGCGGACTGCCATGCACAATGGTAATGCCAGGCTCCATAACGAGGGGAGTGTCGGGCAGGGTTTGCAGCCACTCAAGGTTGGGAGCAGAAAGCCAGTGACGCGTCCAAAAGATGACATCCTGCGCATCCTTTGAAAACTCCCAAACCGCTGTCCGTCCTGCCACGGCCATATCATGATTCCCCGCGATGCAAATGTGATCGAACTCGCGCAGGCGGTTAATGCATTCATTGGGCTGAGGGCCATATCCGACCATATCTCCCAGACACCAGATCGTATCGAAGCGACCGGCATCTTTTAACACGGCTTCAAAAGCAGTGTAATTCGCATGAATGTCTGAAACCACCAGAATCCGCATTAATTCATTATAGCGTATCTAAAAACTGAAAACCATATTGCGAGAATTTTCCCGCGGACTATAATCAGCAGTATGGCAAATCTATTTTCCCGCTTCTTTCAAAATGAAAAGCCATCTGCACAACAACAGCGGAAAAGCATTGGGGTTGGCACGGTCATTGACCAGCGCTTTCGGCTGGATGCAGAAATTGGCCGTGGAGGGATGGGAATTATCTACCGCGCTTACGACCTCGCAAATAAGCGGGAAGTGGCGTTCAAACTCATCAATGCAGAAACCGCCAATGCCTTATCGCTAGGACAGTTCACTCGTGAATCCAATATTGCCTTGCAATTAAAGCATCCGCATATTGTTGAAACCTACGAAGCAGGAGAATGGGAGTCTTCACCTTATCTCGTTATGGAACTGGTTCATGGTACCAGCCTTGCGGAAAGCGACAGATTCACCTACTCAAAGATCGTTGAAATCGCGAAGCAGATCTGTGATGCACTGGCTTATATTCATGATCTAGGTTTCGTTTATCGCGACCTCAAGCCCAACAATGTCATCCTTGAAAAACACGGATTTCACACCTTCGTCAAATTGCTGGATTTTGGGTTGGCGCGTCCACGCGGCGAGGCGTATCAACCCAACGAGAGCAATCTGGCTGGGACGGTCTTCTACCTTGCCCCCGAATTAATTCGCGGTGAAGCCGCCGATATTGGCTCAGATTTGTACGCACTCGGCGCATTGATCTACGAAATGACCACAGGCCGCGTTCCGTTTTCAAACATTGATGAGCAAACGATTCTTTCCCAACATCTGAACGAGAAAGTCACGCCGCCAAGCCAAACCCGCAATGACATACCGCCCGAACTGGAAGGTATCATTCTGCGCCTGTTGGAGAAAGACCCCAAAGATCGTTTTGTCTCGGCTCAAGATGTATTGACCTCCCTTGCTCGAATATCGCTTGCAGAGTCCCCTGTTTTACGCGGCAACCTTCCGCAGGGAATTGTCACTTCACAGGTGGATGAAGTAAATCAAATCGTTCACCTGTTTGAAACGAACAAATTGATCACATTGCTGAATGACGACGAAACTCTGGCAATGGCAGTCGGCTCTCAAATGAGAAACCTGTTCGCAGATGGCGTTTGGTTCGTTTCACTTGAAACGATTCAAGAGCCAATGAAGGTTCCATCCACTGTTGCTCAAACTCTGGAAATTCCTGAAAACACAAATCGCCCGCCTGTGATCTCCATGATCGAATTTTTGCGTGAAAAAAATCTATTGCTTGTTCTAGGTCATTGCGGACATGTGGCTGGTTCGTGCGCACAGTTGGCTTCTGTCATCATGTCATCCTGCCCTGATGTGCGGATTTTAGCAACGAGCAGCCAGCCGCTCAACATCCCTGAAGAAAAAAAAGTGTAAGTCCAATCTACTCCACCCAATCCAAAATTTTGTAATACATCCCAGCAAACGGCAAAAACCACGGACTGCCGTTATAAAGTCCCAGCGGCGCGGATGGGAAATCAAACTGTGCAAACGGGTGCTCTTTGATATTTCCCTTCACCATTGCCTCCGCAACCGTCTTTCCCAAATGCGTGCCCATCGCCACGCCATGCCCCGCATAGCCGAGCGAATAGAACATCCCATCCACTTCGCCAACATGAGTCATCTGGTCAAAGGCAAAATCCAGCGTGCCGCCCCACGCGTATTCCACGCTCACATCCTTCAACTGCGG
>CAZHOX010000089.1:10066-12772 GCA_964534345.1 uncultured Anaerolinea sp. | reverse complement strand
GCTCCGTTCTATCATCTGCAAAATGTATCCGTTCCTGTTCAGATCCACATCGGTTCTGCAGATGGAGATTACATCGGCTCCACTCCGCCTGAGTGGTCATATAAATTGAATCAGGGCTTGTTGGATGCTGGCAAAGATGTGGAATTGTTTGTGTATGACGGTCAGCGTCATTCCTTCACGGGCGATGCATGGCTTTTGTTTATGGATCGCGCAGCCACCTTTTTTGATGAGCAATTGAAATGAAAAATAAACTCCGAAGTGTTTTCGTTATTCTTTTTTTGTCAGCGTGTCAGGCTTCCGCAGCCACTGCCACACCTACACCGAGTGCAACCATCATCCCTTCCACATCCACACCGACAAATACGCCCCTTCCAACCGCTACCAAAACTACCGAGCAAGCGATTCAACCGTACACCATCGAAGGCTTGCGCAATCATGAGTTCGAAAATGGGCCGATCACGATCATCGAGACATTGCTTGAAACCGAAAACTTCACACGCTACCTGATCGAATATCCCAGCGATGGAATCACCATCACTGGGATTTTGCAAATTCCTACTGTTGGCGAGCCGCCGTATCCTGTCATCGTCATGAATCATGGCTTCTTCTCACGATACATTTATAACTCTGGTGATGGCACTGACCGTGCCGCCGAATTCCTCAACCGCCGCGGCTATCTCACTGTCGCTTCGGATTACCGTACCTGGGGTGACTCCGAAACCGCCGAGAGTCTTTTTTATTCCGGCCTCGCCATCGATGTCATCAATCTGATGAACGCGCTTCCATCCATCCCCGAGGCGGATACCGAGCGCATTGGCATGTGGGGGCATAGCATGGGCGGCGGCGTTACGCTCAAAGTGTTGACCATTGATACGCGCGTCAAAGCTGCTGTTATTTACTCTTCCGTCAGCGCTGATTTTGCAGACATTATTGGGCGCTGGGGTCCTGGCTGCGTTGGTGATGTTTTTGAAGGAGAAGCGACATTTGGCTGCAATTCATCGGATGTCCTTCCGCTGGATCTTCCGCAAGACCTGACCGCCTCTTACTTTAACGTGAGCGCTGATCCTGTTATGCTGGAAGCTGTTTCTCCGCTCTATCATTTGAGCAGCGTGACCGCGCCTGTGCAGATTGTCTATGGTACCGAAGATGGGAAAGTAGCCTCAGGCACACCGCCAGAATGGTCCACGAAAATGCATGATGCTTTTGTTGAGGCAGGAGTAGATTCTCAACTTTTCGGGTACGAAGGGGAAAAACATTCCTTTATTGGTGATCCGTGGTTTGTGTTCATGGCGCGGGCTCAATTGTTCTTTGATAAATATGTAAAACCCTAATAATGTTTCATTCAGATCGTAGGGGCGACCCGCTTAGTGGAAGCCAGGTATTCTGACAAACATTGAAGGGTCGCCCCTACTTGTTAATCAAGAAATCACAGGAGTTCACAATTGAACAATAAAAACATGGGACGCAGAGACTTTTTCAAGGTCATGGGTGGTGCCTTGAGCATTTCCGCTCTTTCATATTACCTTGGCTTTAAGAGCAAAGCAGATGTTTTCCCTGTTGATGAATCACCCGATTATGCAGATGGCGGAATTGGTCTGCCAGTCTTCCGCGGGCCGTATCTTCAAAAGGACGTCAATCTGGCTGCACTTTTATACCGCGCAGATGTAAATGCCTTGACGATGCTTTGCGATGAAATTCTCAATGTCACCCCGTCCTGTCCTTATCGTTATGTGCCCTTGACCTCCAATGTTATGTTGGTCTATGCAGATATGCTCGTTGCTTCGCTGGATGAGCGAGACTCGCAAGTGGGTTTCATCCCTGAAACAGAAGTTGGTTTCTGGGTGTTGACTGTTGCCATGCAAAAAACATCCAGTGGAGAATCCCCGCATCATCTTGCATGGTTTCTCCCAAACTTGTTCGTAAACGAAAGCAATTCGATTGCTACAGGACGGGAGGTGTATGGATTTAACAAACAAGCTGGGGAGATCAGTAAGTCGCAGGAAATTACCTCTCCTCGTTTTTCAGTAGACGTGCTTGGCTTCAAAAAGTTTGCTCCAGATGCTGTCGCTCAAAGAGAGAGATTGTTTGAAGTCAGTCTTTCTGCAGAAGAACAGTCCCAAACAAGTTGGAGCAATTGGCGTTCAACTCGCGATTTCTTTGCAAATGAAGTTGTCAATAATATTCGTTCTGATTTGGACAGCTCAATCATCGAGTTTGCGGCACAAGCGCTGATGGACCATATCCCACTTGTCTTTCTCAAACAAATACGGTCGATTTCAAGTGTGAGTAAGGCCAGTTATCAACGAGTTGTGGAGGCTCCATTGCAGCTAAAGGAGTTTTATGAAGGCGCTAAATTGACGCGAGCCTGCAAACTCAATCTTACTCATTTGGATAGCCACCCGTTGGCAAAGAGATTAGGATTACAGCCAGAACAAACGAGTCTGCTTGGTGCATGGCTGAAGGTGGATTTTATTCTCGAACAGGGCAGTGAATATTGAAAACTGGGCCTTGACGGGTATTTTGTGGTCGCATAAAATCTATTCACTATCTTATTTCATTAGAAAAGGAGGCTCAAAAACATGCAAGTTAGCACATTATCCACCACATCATTGTTCAGCGCGCCTCTTCTGGGTGAAGTATAGTAACGGCTTAAGTCGTTTCCTAGTATTTTCAACCGCAGGCGTGCTCCGCCTGCGGTTTTCTTTT
>CAZHOX010000089.1:2473-9966 GCA_964534345.1 uncultured Anaerolinea sp. | reverse complement strand
CCTGTGGTTTTTTGTTTAAGGTACCTATCTAAAAATGAACACGAACGATTACATAAATTATTTTGATGAGTTGGATGATTATGACCAGGCCGATAAAGCCTTAAATGCCGGCAAACGTCCCCCGCGTAACACGGGCAGGCATCCAAAGAAGCTCTCAGTGGCTGACCGTGTCTTTGTCCATGAACAGGATGATTCAAGAAGTAATTTCAAGTTCACGTATAAGGCTGCTCGCTTTGAAGAATGGTGGCTGTTGGATTCTCTTGGCAGTTTTTATGAACACAAGTGGATCACGGATGTTCTGCGAAGGGTCAAGGGCGGGAAGGAAGCGTCCGTATACCAGTGCCAGCCCGGAGCGGAGGTGGATGCGTCGCTTGTCGCTGCAAAGGTGTATCGTCCACGTTCGCTTCGTAATCTCAAGAACGATGGCGAGTATCGCATCGGCCGCGTGGACTTGGACGAAGACGGCAACGCATTGATCAAACGGGCAGATATCCATGCGATCGCCAAGCGTACGAATTATGGCGAAGAGCTTCGCCACCAATCGTGGATCGCATACGAATTCAAGACGATGGAGCTTTTGTACGATGCTGGCGTAGATGTGCCGAAACCGTATGCCATGGAAAAGAATGCCATCCTGATGGGGTTTGTTGGCGATGCCGACACAGCCGCGCCTCCGCTTAGCTCTGTATCGTTGGATGTGGATGAGGCAAAGGAATTGTACGAACGAGTGGTTCGCAACATTGATATCATGCTCACACATAACCGCATTCACGGTGACCTTTCTGCGTACAACATTCTGTATTGGGAAGGCGATATTAAGTTAATCGATTTTCCACAGGTCGTGCTCCCTGAGTCGAATCCATCCTCATGGAATATTTTCCAGCGCGATGTGATCCGCATCTGTCAGTATTTCGCCTCTCAAGGCGTTGATTGTGATGCAAGGAAACTTGCACCCGAATTATGGACCGCACATGGACACAAGGTGTTCAAGGAAGTTGACCCAAAATTCCTCGACCCTGAAAAACCTGAGGATCGCAAAGCTTGGGACCAGCGGAAGTAGAGAAATATCCCCTGATGTACATCGGGGGATATTTTATTTCAACTCGCTTGCATGTAGACTTTCTGGAGTTCGGAAGTGGAACTTCCGATGTAAAATTATCAGCAAGGAGAATTTGATTTATGAACAATGTCCGTCCGCGATTAACCATGATGAGTGAAGATCAGATACAGGAAGCCCACCGCAATGTCTTGAAGGTGCTGAGTGAAACCGGAGTTCGTGTGGATTCCCCATCTATTTTACAAATGCTCGAATGGAAGTTAGGTTTGAAATCGCAAGATCGTATTATCAAATTCCCGCCAGAGATCGTAGAGGATGCGATCAAATCAGCGCCAAAAGCTATTGATATCTATGATCGCCGCGGGGAACATAAATTAAAGCTAGGAGAAGATCGTTTGCGTTTTGGTGTTGGGGTGACGGCTCTCTTCTATCAAAACCCGTTCGATGAAACTCTCGATATTTTCAAACGCCAAAACTTTAGAGACCTGGTCCGTTTGGGGGCCAGCCTTAAACACTATGATGTGATCTCCACGGTCGGTATTGTTCGCGATGTCCCTGAAGAAATGACCGATCTATACGGCTCTTTAGAACACATTGCCAATACCACTAAGCCTTTGGTACTTCTCGTCTCTGATGAAAACAAATTCCCTGATGTGATGCAAATGTTTGAACTGCTTCACGGCGACCTCGGAAGCAAGCCATTCATCATCCCATATTTCAATCCTGTCAGTCCGTTGGTAATGAATGCAGGCACGGTGGATAAAATGAAAATTTCCATTGAACGCGGCTTGCCGATTATCTTTTCCAATTACAGCATGGCAGGTGCGTCCACGCCGCTTACGCCTGCGGGCACGCTCACCTTGCTCATGGCAGAGTTGCTTGCGGGACTGGTCATCAGCCAGACCATCAAAAAAGGTGCACCAATTTTGCTCGGCATGTTACCCGTCTATTTTGACATGCGCACCATGCTAAATTTTTATGACCCGCAAAGCATCCTTATCAGTGTTGCCTGTTCTGAGATGATGAAATTCTACGGCATCCCGCATTGTTCAACATCGGGAAGCGGCACAGGCTGGGGGATGGATTTGATTTCGGCAGACACCTACTGGATGAACACTCTCGCGCTTCTTCTCTCACACGGACACTTGGCTCCGTTCATTGGAGATTCCCTCGGCTCGAAGTCTATCTCGCCAACTACATTCGTCCATGCTCACGAGATTATTGACCAGTCATTGCGCCTGCATAACGGCTTCCAACTCGATGACGTCAACTCTGCGGTGGAAGAAATTGCCAAAGTTGGCCCAGGAAAGAATTTTCTAAATCAACCCTCCACTATGCGGAATTATAAAAACGGATATTACATCAGCAATGTGTATCCTCATTACAGTATGGAAAAATGGCAGGAGGCAGGATCCCCTCCGGCTCGTCAGGTTTTGCGCCAAAAGACCCAGGACCTTATGGCCTCTGCTCCCGCACCAGATGATTTCGAAGAGTTTATTGGAAAAGGCGAAGAATTCATCAAGAAATATACGCCTTGACGTGTGTGATACTATTAATCTAATGAGGAGTAACAGTGAGATTTAATTCCTACAAAAAAATTGGCGGTTGGCTGCTTTTAGTTGTATTTTTGCTTGCTTGTGCATTGCCGGCTCCATTGGCTTCTGCTCCCGATCCTACACAAGATCCAAATTCATTTTCGCCTGAGATGTTAGGGACTGCCATTATTGAGACTGCCGAAGTGGCGCAGACTAGAACCGCTGCAGCCATGCCTCCAACTCTGACTCCCACGCTAACTCGTGAGGCAACTTCCACTTTTATTGTTGCTTCCACACCAACATTTTTTTCTCTTCTTACAGAGACACCTGTACCGATCATACCGCTTGAAACAACAGACCCTTTGTATGCAGTAACAGAAGGTGTTTCGGACTTGGGTAATGTCAACGACCCGAACTATGTCAAATACACGGGCGAGCCGTGGACTTGCGGCATCCGTTCGATTACCCCAAGAGGGGGGATGATTAAGGCTGGTACTGGCTTTTATGCCTATTTCACAGTTGTCAATACAGGGACCACCCCTTGGACCAGCAATACTGTTGATTTTGTGTACAAAAGTGGCTTCGTTCAAGAGGATGCGAGAATTCAAGATCTCCGTTCAACTGTTGCTTCCGGGAGTCAGGTAACTTTTAAAGTATTTTATATAGCTCCTAAAAAGGCGGGAGAGTATGGCGCCATTTGGACTTTGAAAGTGGGCCATAAATCTTTTTGTGGCATGAGTATGTTCTTTGAAGTGCCAAAGGGCAATTAACGAAAATTAGTCGGTTTTTATAGCGAAACAACTACTGGATTTCAAAAACAAAAAGAGGTCATGTTTGCTGCATGACCTCTTTTCGTTTTATTTGTACTTGCCCCACAAACCATATCCTTCATTTCTTCTTTTTTCACGCCGTTCATGTTGGTCGTGAATTTGCTCTACATGATCAGCTTTTTCTTTTATTGCAGCTTCAAGCCATAGCCGCCCTTTTTCTGCTGTGGCATGGCTTCCTGCTCCATAGGCACCTGTTTTTGAGTCATCGTCCCAGGGTGGGTTGGCAACCAGCGAACCACCTTCGATCCAATCCATGTAGTAATCTGGTGTGCTGACAAAATCTGTCTCATCTACCACACGATCCATTTGACAGAGATCTGGGCGAAGATGCAAGAGATAGGATGTTTCCAATTCTCCAGCGTGTCCCATTCCACCGATTTTGGTAGTGCGGTATTTTTCCAGCGCCTCTGCGCCTATTCTTCCCGCTGTGTGTAAAAAAGCGGTTGCACAGAAAATTCTGCGGTGGCGTTCACCAGCATATTTGACAATATTTACTAGGAATGATGTGTTACCTCCATGCCCGCTCATTAGGTAAAACCTGTCAAAGCCACGCGCAACAAGGAGGTCAATCACAGCAACCCAGAAATCCTCAAAAGCTCGCCCGCCTGCATTCAATGTTGCTGCAAAAGAAGATCGGTGTGTACTAACCCCATATGGCATAACAGGTAACGAGAAGGTGCGTGTAGGCAAAATATTTGCTGTGCCTTTTGCTATCGAGTCAATAATGATAGTGTCAACAGAAAGAGGGAGGTGGTATCCATGCTGTTCTGTGTGGCCGATGGGAATGAGGATTACTTTTCCACGTTCGCTATCAGCAGGCAAAAATATTGGCTGTGCATTTTGTGATGGGTTTGGCAAGCGTAAAATGAATGATGAACGATTAAGAATGAAACTAGATTGTGGATCGATACCTTGTGGTGCAAGACAATAAACCTGTGTAAACCCATCGTCACGTAAACTGTCTAATAGATTGGTTACATATTGAAAGAAGATGGGTTCTGGAAGTTCCAATCCACTGCCACGCCATCCAAATGGAAATGCTGGCAGAATTCCAATACGGGATGGATTGCTCAATTGGTCAGCAAGCAGGTCAAAGTTATATCCAGAACCGAGTGGCAAAACCAACGGAGTATTACGAGGCAGTTCCGCAACAGCATCCCAAGTCATGTCAGAATAATCGAAAAAAGTTGAATTTCGCGTAGTCATAAATCAGCCTCCATATCCATATTTCTTTCAAACATACAACAAAACGAAAAAAGAGCCTTCTCAATTTCAATGCCGTTGTGAAGTATAGCAAAATAACTGATATTACAGTACAATTTTTAAAGGATAATCTCTTGCTGCGTTCAAAAAATATTTTTACTATCCTAAAATAAAAAAACCGCGTCATAGCAGGCTTCTGCTTTGACGTTTTTTTGTTTTCAGCAGTTAACATTCTATGAGGAGAGACGATGAAAACCAAACTTTTGTATATTATTGTGATTCTTTCGCTGGTACTTGCCGCTTGTGGAGGAGGGGGGCAAGCTGCAGTTGTACGCGTTGGCTGGGCAGGCAGTCCGGATACGCTGAACCCAGGTATGGCAATTTTGACTGAGGCGTACACCATCTTTGAACTCGTTTATGATGCCATGTATGACCTTAATCTTGATGGTTCATTTACCCTGAGTCTGGCGGATAGTGTTTCTGTTTCTGATGATGGTTTGGTATACACCTATAAGATTCGTGATGGCGTTAAGTGGCACGATGGACAGCCATTGACTGCTGACGATGTTGCATTCACGTACAACCTCTACAAAGATACACCTGAATATCCCTATTTGAATGGGTATTACACTACATATTTTGAATCGGTTGAGGCGAAGGGGAATGAAGTTATTCTCACGCTTACCGAAGCGATCCCAAACATTGAAAGCCAGCTTGTTTTTCTTTACGTGCTGCCCAAGCATATTTGGGAGAATGAGAACAAGCTAGAGTTTGAAAATACGGCAATGATCGGTTCTGGCCCGTTCAAAATGGCCGAATACGTTCAAAATGAGTTTGTGCGGTTGACTGCCAACAAAGATCATTTCTCCACTCCACCCAAGGTAGACGAAGTCGTTTTCCAGACCTTTGAAAACCAGGATGCTCTTGTTCAGGCCATCAAGACAGGGCAATTGGACATGATCACCGAATTACCAAACACTGCCGCTGAGACTTTGAAGGCTGAGGATAATGTTGAAGTGGTGGTCGGCGCCCCGCTTGCACCTGGCGTAACAGATATTATTTTCAACCAGATTGACCCTGAAAATTGCCCAACAGATGCCGGCGGACTTTGCACAGGCCACCCTGCACTTCGTGACAGGAATGTTCGCCTTGCAATGGCTCATGCCACAGATAAACAAAAGCTGATTGACCTGATTTTGCTTGGCTTGGGTAACTCCGGGTTGACACTTATTCCAGATGGACTTGGTGTTTGGTACAACAATTCGCTAACTGATTATGCTTATGATGTTGCTGAAGCTAATAAGATCCTTGATGATGCTGGTTACCTGGATACAGATGGTGATGGCGTTCGCGAAATGCCAGATGCCTCCCAGCCGCTTAACTTCCGTTTGAACTGGCCAAGCGATAGTATTGTTGCTCCCCGCACAGCAGAATTGTTGAGTGAAATGTGGGGTGAAATTGGTATCTCACTGGAACTTCAAGCAGTGGACCCGGATGCATTAACCGCTCAGTGTTGCCCTGCTTTTGATTTCGATATTATGATCTGGGGGTGGGCGGCCGACCCAGACCCAAGTTCCTTGCTGTACGTTTACACTACTGAGGCCATTCCCTCCGGCTCCAGCGAGACGGGCTATTCCAACCCTGCTTATGATGAGTTGTATGCACAGCAACAGACCACTCTGGACTTTAATGCCCGCAAAGATATCGTATGGGAAATGCAGAAGATCGTACATGACGATGTTGTGTATATCATTCCATTCTATGACGCCAGTGTTCAGGCATACCGAACGGATCGTTTCACGGGTTGGATCACTGACCAGGCAAAAGTGGAACTTTCTGATGTCACTTCTCTTGTGGTAATTGAACCTGTCAAGTAAGTAATTTAATTCGGGTGCGGAAGATATCTCCGCACCCGAATTTCCATTAATTCAAGGAGCGTGCCTTGAACCGAACTAATGCGTTACTCAAAAAAACTGCGTGGTCAGTTTTTACGATCATTTTTGTTATTATTCTAAACTTTTTTCTGTTTCGTGTTCTACCCGGGGATCCTGCTCGTGCCGGTATTCGTGATCCGCGATTGAAGAAAGAAGCCATTGAAATGCTGCGCGTCCGTTTTGGGTTGGACAAGCCGGTCATCAATTGCTTTGAATCTTTGAACCCAATCAAATTGGGAAGTTGCGCCATTAACCCCTTGGATACCCAATTCTTTATATATGTTCGCAATCTGGTGCAGGGCGAATTGGGAATAAGTTACCACACCAATCGGCCAGTGGCTGAAATTCTCGCAGAACGGTTATGGAACACTGTCCTGTTGATTGGTGCGGGGCAGATCCTTTCCATTGTTATTGGTGTGGCGTTTGGCATTTTTGCCGCGTGGAAGGCGCGTACCTCTGTGGATTATGCCGCAGTTACCACAAGCCTGATCGCCTGGAGTCTGCCGACATTTTGGCTTGGCATCATTCTCCTGTTTTGGGGAAGTGCAAATGGATTCCCGTTGGCAGGTAAAGCTACTCCTGGCATGAGTTCCATGCCTTTGCTACAACAATGGGGAGATATTGCCCGCCACATGTTCCTGCCAACTTTGACCTATACCATCGTGTATATGGGTGAGTACACATTGATCATGCGCTCCAGTTTGATGGATGTGCTGTCTGAAGACTATATCCTGACGGCAAAAGCCAAAGGGTTGAGCACTTTCCAAATATTAAAAGACCATGCGCTCAAGAATGCCATGCTGCCCTTGGTAACAGTGATCGCCATCAACCTTGGCTTTACAGTTGCAGGCGCTATTCAAATTGAAGCAGTGTTTTCATGGCCAGGGTTGGGAAGCGCAATTTATGAGGCAGTAGTGCGCCGTGATTTTCCGGT
>CAZHOX010000089.1:0-2373 GCA_964534345.1 uncultured Anaerolinea sp. | reverse complement strand
TTTGCGCCACTGATCGCCCCTTATGATTCGTCATCCACTTCTTCCGCAGGGTTGAGCGATATTTACAACCCGCCAAGTGCGCAGCACTGGTTTGGTACAGACGATGCCGGGCAGGATGTCTTCTCGAATTTTATTTTTGGCGCTCGCATCTCGCTGACAGTTGGTTTCTTCGCCGCATTCATTTCCATCATCATTGGCGGAGTGCTTGGATTGGTAGCCGGCTTTTTCGGCGGCCGTTGGGAAAATTTCATCATGCGTTTTACTGATATTTTCCTCGTCATCCCAGACCTCCCGCTGATGGTTGTGATCGTAGCATTGACCAAGCCTTCTCTGCTTAATATTATTTTTGTGATCGGTTTGCTCGGCTGGACAACAACAGCTCGTGTTGTCCGTTCGCAGACATTGGCTGTCAAATCTCGCAAGTTCGTTTTGCGTGCGCGGGCCATTGGCGCAGGAAAAGGTCATATTGTGATGCATCACATCCTGCCGCTGGTGATGCCAATTCTGGTTGTGCAGGCTGTTCTTGTCGTTTCACTGGCGATATTAAATGAGAGCGCACTATCCTTTATTGGCCTTGGTGACCCAACTGCCCTTTCATGGGGACAAATGCTCAATTACGCTTTTGGACGCGGAGCCATGTCTACGGGAGCATGGTGGGCTTTGGTCGTTCCGGGTTTCGGAATTGTTTGGGTGGTGCTTGGGTTGACCTTGCTTGGGCAGGGGCTTGAAAAGGTACTAAACCCAAGGCTGGAAACACACCACTTAATGCCGGGCAGGTTATCGGTCCAGAAAGAGGCGGGGGTAATCGCTTCAAACAAAGAGACATTACTTGAAGTCCAAAATTTATCCATCAATTATGTTAATGAAGGACAATCGCCTGCACGCGCAGTTGAAAATATCAGCTTCACCTTGAAGGAAGGTGAATTGATCGGGTTGGTCGGCGAAAGCGGATGCGGTAAGACAACACTCATGCTTTCTCTGTTGCGCCTGCTGCCAGCAGCGGGACAGATCGTGAACGGCAAGGTTTTCTTCAACGGAAAAGACCTCGTTGCTCTCAGTGACGAGGAATTAAATATGATTCGCTGGAGCGGAATCTCCATTGTTTTTCAAGGGGCCATGAATGCGTTGAACCCCGTCCGAACCGTTGGCGACCAGATTGCCGAAGCAATTACAAAGCACCTGCCGAACTTTCCGAAAGAAAATTTACAGGCGCGTGTCATTGAATTGCTAGACCTCGTTGGGATTGCCGCCGACCACAAAGATAATTATCCGCATCAATATTCCGGCGGAATGCGCCAACGTGCCATGATCGCGATGGCTCTCGCTTGTGACCCGAAAATTATTATTGCCGACGAGCCGACCACCGCATTGGATGTGATGATTCAAGCGCAGATCCTTGAACTATTGGATACTCTCCGCAAAAAACTAGGCCTTGCCATTATTTTTGTAACTCATGATCTGGGTGTGGTTGCTGAAATTTGCGATAAAGTTCTGGTGATGTATGGCGGCGTAACAGCCGAGTACGCAGATGTTGATGTGATCTACAACACAGCCAAACACCCCTACACACAGGAATTGCTCAAAGCATTCCCAGACCTGACCAAGCCAAAGAAAAAATTATCGTCCATCCCCGGGTATCCTCCGCGGTTGGACGCATTACCCGCAGGCTGTCGGTTTGCGCCGAGATGCCCCGCTGCCATTGCGCGCTGTCACACCGAGCAGCCCGCTCAGCACCAAATAACCGATGAGCATGTCGCTAGCTGCCACCTTGTTGAGGCCTCACAATGAGCAAAGATGATTTTCTGGAAGTTCGTGGATTAAAGAAATTTTTTGATGTGGGTCGCCCTTCTCTTTTTTCGCGCCAGTCTCGCTACCTGCACGCGGTAGATGGAGTCAACTTTTCCCTGCGGCGCAGTGAAGTCATTGCATTGGTCGGTGAGAGCGGATGCGGCAAATCGACCCTTGCGCTTTTGTTGATGGGATTGGAAGACCCAACAGAAGGAACGATCACTTATGAAGGCCAGGATATTACCCATTTGAATGACCACGAGCGCAAGGATGTGCGCCGAAAAATTCAAATGGTGTTTCAAGACCCGTACGAGTCATTGAACCCCACACAAACCATTGAAGATATCGTCACAGAACCGCTCATCGTTCACGGCTTCGCAGACAATGCCAACCGCGAAGAGCGTGTAAAAAAAGCGCTCGAAGATTCAGGTTTGAAGCCAGCCGATGTGTACCTGAAGCGATACCCGCATGAACTCTCTGGCGGGCAGCGCCAGCGTGTGGTCATTGCCGCGGCGCTGGTACTGGAGCCCGAGATCATCCTTGCCGATGAACCCGTTTCCATGCTGGATGTTTCCATCCGCGCTG
>CAZHOX010000088.1:6010-12939 GCA_964534345.1 uncultured Anaerolinea sp. | reverse complement strand
TTTTTAAAACCTCGGAGGTCTAGAGTCACTCTACTTCATACGGCACGCCGCTCAATTTGAACTCTTTCCCATCCACTTCCACATCCACCTTCACAGATAACATCCGCGCAGGGACGCCTGTGTTTGGATACCAGATGCGGTTCTCGATAGGCAGAATGAACAAGCCGTCTTCATCACCAATAGGTGTGAATGTTTCGGTTGGCTCCTGTTTGTAAACAGAAACGCCAAGTTTTTCACATAACTCTTTGGCAAAAGAGATCACATCTTTTGAAGGCAGGCCGATCTCGCTGACTTGCAATATCTGTTCGCTGTTGAATGGGACTTCAGTTGCATTCTTTAGATCATGTCTTGCAATGAATTCAAGGATGTTGCCCGCTGTGTCTTTGAAATATATAGAGGATGCATTCCACGTTTGGCTTTTGAATTCATCATTTCCCTTTTCATCCTTCAAAAGCGGAATCCTTTTTGAAAGCCATACTTTGGCCTGCGGGAATTGATTCTCTGGGATGTTGAAGCAGAAATGATATTGTCCTGCCCAGTTTGTGGGAGCCTGCGTGAAGATGATATCCGTCCTGCCTGCTTTGACGAGCAGGTAACTATCTTCGAGATGGGCGGGAAGATCTAAAACGTAGGCATAATAATCACGCTGGGCAACCAGATCAAGAGCGGGGAGTTCGAGGCGTTTGATCAACATACATAGATTGTACAAGATTTGAAAATCTTTTCAATATGCTCTCGCTGCTTGTGTTAGGCGATATAATCTGAAAGAGATTGATCAGTGGATCTGGAAAGGTTGTCCATGGATTACATTATCCAACTTGATGAGGAACGTAAGATCGTCTCTGCGGTTGCCAGAGGGGAATGGAATTCAAATACAGACAACAGCATGATTTATCAGATTCTGGAGATGGTAGATGTGACTGGGGTGCAAAAAGTTCTACTGGATATTCGAGAACTTCGCTTTAAACTGCCTATGGTTCAAATTTTTGAACGTGCTAAAGAGATGCGAGTGGAACGTCAGAAATTTAATAAGACTAGTGCAAAAGCCGCAATTGTCTATTCTTCTGAAGATCAAAAACTGGAAGAGGATATGGCCTTCTTTGAAACCGCAGCGCGAAACCGAAGCCTGCCGTATCAGGTATTCAAAGATGTCGAAAAAGCTGTAGCCTGGTTGTTGAGTTGATTTTGCCTGAATAATTTTTTATAAGAAAAGACCGCAGAGAAAATTTTCTCTGCGGTCTTTTCTTCGCTAAACTCAATTATGGTTGAATATTTCCCACCAGATCCAACTCAGGCGCGATTCTTCGCATGGCCTGAATGACATTGCCAACATGCTCCCATAGATCCACACCAAAGTCTTTGGCGGCATGTTCCATTTCTTCGCGGTTGGTGCCTGCGGCAAAGGCTTTATCTTTCCACTTCTTTTTGACTGAGGATGCCTCAAGATCGTACAACGAACGGGATGGACGAACCAGTGCAACAGCAGTAATGAGACCCGTTACCTCGTCACAGGCAGCAATGGCTTTGCGGCGTGGAGTGTCACGCGGCATATTTAAGTGATCAGCATGACTCAAAATGTCTTGAATGATCTCTTCACTCACACCACGCTCGCGCAGCATAGGCGCTCCCGCTTGCGGATGTTCCTCTAGCGTGGGGTGTATCTCCCAATCAAAATCGTGCAGCAGGCCAATCAGCCCCCATTGCTCCACATCTTCACCGTATTTTTCTGCATAAAAGCGCATGGCGGCTTCCACAGAAAGCATGTGCCGAACAAGACCTTCATTTTTTACGAATTCACGTACAAGGGTTAGTGCTTCATCACGGGTCATTGAGTTCTCCTAAAAAGATTTTTTCGATGACGGAATGGCTAATCGATCGATTCGATATCTCCGAGCACAGGCAGCGGCTTGGTAACCATCACATCCCACGTTGCTTGAAAGTTGGCAAATAGCTCACGCATATTCCAATAGATGCGCAAGCGCTTTAGAAAATAACGGTTGTTCGCTTCCACGCCGGTGGATTCCACATCAAACCAATTGCACAAGAACAGGGCACGCGGCAAATGAAATGCCTGTGTAATGAGAATGGCAGAGTCTACTTGAAAAATATGCCTTGCTCGATAACAAGTATCGTAAGTGCGGCGTCCTGCGTAATCTAAAACAATATCTTCATCTGGTACGCCGCGGTCCAACGCATATTGGCGCATGGCTTCGGGTTCATTATATTCAATGAAGCGATTGTCACCGCTCATCAGCAGCTTGTTTACTTTGCCAGCACGGTACAGCCTTACAGCAGTTTCCACACGGTCACTTAATACGGGTCCGGCAGAGCCATCACGCAGCAACCCCGCACCAAAGACAATTGCCACACGGTTTTGAGGAACATCCTCCACGCTGAATGTGCGGGGAGCGGCAAAGATCATCACAACGAACTTTGGAAGCAGCAAACCAACGGTTACAAGCAAACTTAAAACAAGCGCAAAGCGCCAAAAAAATTTAATAATTCTTTTCCACATTACGGTTATTTTATCAAATCCAACAAGTCCAGCCCTGAAGCATTAACATACGTTATAAATTCTGCGTACGCAGCATCTTCCACAATTTGCATCTGGTCGATCCCATACATGGTTTGCAGGGCGGTCTTTCCATCGGGCGTGAGCATCAGGTCAACGAATGCGCGTTGAATGACTCGCCGCATTTCAATGGGAAGCGCAGTTGAGATCGAAATATTTTCATACGGAATAATTTCCGGAATGCGCCAGATGACAACGACCTTGTCCATTACATCGCTGTAATCTGCTTCAAGCGTGGGGGAGGTGCGGGCATCGACGAAGGTTGCACCAAAATCACAGATGTCATCCACATAGACAGCGCGCACCACACTAGGCTGTCCATCCAAAAATGCCTCGCCTCTTATCTTAACCTGGGCCTGGTTCAACAATCCAAGCGGCACTACATACCCTGACGGAGAGACCTCGTCGCTCCAGCAGGCTTTCTTGTCATTGAATTGTTTGAAGGCTGTGGCAGGGTCGATGATGTTTTCTCCACGGGCTTCATCAAAATAAGAAGTGAAATCATGATCGCGGTTGGCAATGATCTGCGCCCCGTAGAATGTTTTCCCTTCGCGCACTTTGGCAAATATGGCAGTGACTGAGTTGGTCTCGCGGGCCAGCACATAGCCGTACGGCGAAAGCGACCCAATATGCGCATTGCCTTTGTTAAAGGATTCCACCAGCATTTGCTCAGATGTGGGAATGACAGTCACTATGTGATAGCCTGTTTGCGCCTGGATGAAGGCTGCGATGGTTTCCCCTATTTTTATGGTCTCTTCGCTGGGGCGGGGTGAAGGAGCCAGAGCGAGGATCAATGGATTTTGTTCAGAACCATATTCGGGCGGGATAAGAGGCGTCTGTGTGGGAGAAGGTGTCTCTGTGGAGGTGGGAATCGGCGTGGGAGTCCCAAATGTCAACCCGATGGGGAATGAACATCCGAAAATAATTATGGAAAATATGAGTAAGAATTTTTTCATCTTTCAAGACTGTATGGGCATAATGATAATGAACTTGCTATAATAAGACAAGTTTTGTGGAGAAAATATCATGAAAAATACTTTTAGCACAATTATGTCCATCCTTATTTTGGCGGTGCTGGCAGCAGGCGTCTATTTTATCGTACAGACGGTGCGCGAGAGCGCGGCAGCGGCGACAGCTCCCTTCCAACAGGTGAATCAGGCAAATGAGGCGCTTCAGACTCAAGTCTCGCAGTTGATGAATCCTACACCTACCATCATACCTGACCCAGTGACGTATATCAATGAGATTCGCGCGCTGGCCCGTTTGGAGACGATTCAATATAGCATTGAGAAAGTGATCACTGCCGAAGTAGGCCAAGGAACATTTGGATTTGCGTTCGGCGACAAATTGTTGTTCGTGGCGCATGGCATTGTGATCGCAGGCATCGACATGGAAAAAATGCAGCCTGGTGATATGCGCATGGAAAATGGCGTGTTATATGTGAAACTTCCGCCAACAGAGATTTTTATTGCCACGTTGGATAATGAAAAATCCTATGTGTATGACCGCGATACAGGCCTGCTTACCAAGGGCAGTGTAGACCTTGAGACCATTGCCCGACAATCGGCAGAAGATGAGATCCGCAAGGCTGCGTTGGAGGATGGGATTCTCTCGCAAGGTCAGACGAATGCCGAAGCGTACCTGATCAAATTTTTCAATGCGCTTGGGTTTAAGAATGTGTTGTTTGAAGACGGGTTCTAGAAATAACCAAGCCACTGCCTCCGAAATCAACTTCGGGGGCAGTTTTCCTTTATAAAGGGTCATTTTATTCAGTAGGGGCGACCCTTCACGGTTTATTGAGATACTTTTTTTCCGCCGGGCGGGTCGCCCCTACGTTTTATTCAACCGTAACGCCACCACTTCATTCCATACCAGAATGGCAAGTAGAAAGACGTAAAATGCAGCACCTTTGAGCGCGAAGGCGGGGGCGGCGAGAGCGAGAGTCAACCAGGTGTATGTGGAAAGGTTTTTCCATTTTTCATTTTGACGGAATGCAAAGCCGAGCACGATCATGGCGGGGAAGAGGGTGAGGCCGAGCAGCACAAAAGACAGGTCGTGTAAACGTCCGTGCCAGGTGGCGGGAGTATCACGGATGGTTGGGTCTGTGGTGAATGACAATGCGGCAAGGGCTAGGCCGGCAAAAACAAACAGCGTGGCGCCAACTTTGGAAGCAGGAGCAGGCTTGAGAGTAAGAAAGAGGCGAAAGGCGAGAATCGCCATGAGTCCGCCGCTGAGGATGAAGGTCGCAGTCATCACCCATCCATAGTCGCCAAGGGCGAGGCCGCTCGGCCAGTCAAACGTTGGGTCGTTGATGGGATGCCAGCCGAGGCTTTTTAGAAAATCATATTTTACAAAGGTGAGCACGGTTAAGACGCTTGCGAAAAGAAGGGGGCCGAGTAAAAGGATTCGTTTCATTCTCTAATAATAACAGCCCCACATTTGTGAGGCTGTTTCTTTTTGTTCAGGGCTGGAGATTCTTTAGTAGCGGTTCCGTCCGCCGCCATCGCGATTTCGATCTCCGAAATTACGAGGGCGTTCTTCACGAGGTCTGGCGACATTAACCGTAATTGCGCGTCCCATGAAGTCTTGACCATTAAACATACCGATGGCTTTTTGCGCTTCTTCGGCACTTGCCATTTCGACAAATCCGAATCCTTTTGCGCGTCCTGTTGCGCGGTCTTTGATGAGTGCAACAGAGGTCACGTTACCAGCCTTGCTGAAGTGTGCTTTAAGCTCATCTTCAGTAGCGGCGTAGGGCAGGTTGCCTACATATAACTTGTTTTCCATCTCTTCTCCAAGTTGTGTCAACGTTCCAGCCTGAACGATGTGCGAAGTTTATCATGGATTAATACAAAGTGAGAAATAAAAATTAGATGGAAAAACGACCGCTTCTTCCTCCGCTGTTATCTGCTCCACCCGCCCGGCAGACGCATCACCCCGACGTAGATCAGCAACAAGGCGCCGAGGATGCAGAAGAGTGTGTTGCGAAAACGGATCGAGTCTGCTGCGTTTTTCCAGCGAGCTGGCAGGTGCGCAACCACTGCGGCAATGATCATGGTGGTGGCGTGTTCGATTCGGAACATGGGGAAGCCGGCGCCTGCGAGGCCTGTCCAGATCATGAGGATGAGTCCGAGGGTAGCTTGCAGGTCGATCAGCCCGCTGGTGGCGGATGCGAGTCCACGATCCATCCCTTTGAATGCTCCGCCGCGCAGCCAGCCAATGGCGAACTTGACCACGGCAACAACGGCTACGAGCAGAACAAGCCAGCGAAAGTGTGAGTGTGTGACAAGTAAAAAGTTCATATTAAATCTCCATTCTATGTTTTGATTGATTTATAAAACGAAAGGAAAAATCCCTTTTCGGTCGGCGGGAAAATTGTTGAAGCGTTCGCGATACCATGCCAGTGTGCGAAGACTGCGCGCGCTCAAATATGCGATGATGAAAGCCAGCACAAGGAATGCGCCCAAATGACGGGATAGCAGAAAGATACCCGTCCACGCGATGATCTCGAAAAGATAATGCGGGCAGACCACGTACTCGAACAATCCGCCGTGAGGGATCTTGTATTCCATTGAATCTTTTCGCAAATCAGCCAATGCCTTGTGTTGATTGAAATTGCCGATGATGCCAACGGCAAAGAGTACGATGCCAAGATAAGACCACGCATCCATGGTTTGGAGCGGCGTGCGGTTAAGATAACCGATGAGGAAAGCGGCAAAAGAATAAAAGCTCGCGATCATCAAGGTGGTAAAGATTCCGACAGGCCCCGAATACTTGTGCAGAAAAAGCGACTCAAGCACGCGTTTTGCAAAGTGGATGAAGACCGATGCAAAGACCAACAGTTGAATGTTCGTTGGGTTGGAAAGGTATGGCAGGGCAGAGATCACCAACGCGATCAGTGGAGCAGAGTACAGGATGACCATTCCCGTCCGTGTTGAGATGCCGCTGGCAGGACGAAACTTACTGTAGGCCATCATGGCTTGCCCGAAATATTCCAACGGGCCTACTGAAATTGCGACCATTGCCAGAAAGCCATAAATAATAGTGTTGCTGGTTGTCCATGTGGGAAGTATCATAAATATGCCTCGTGGGTCGCATTATACAGCATGGAGTTCATCCCTTATAATTTGGTTGAAATATACAAGGGGATTAAGAGCTTCAACCACGGAGAGCACAAAGACCACAGAGAAATCACTAAAATAACTCTGCGAACTCAGTGGCCTCTGTGGTGAATTATCTTTTTGATTTAAATGATCTTTTTGAAATTTCTTTGGAGGAACCATGACCTACACAACAGTACTTACCGAAATTCGCGGACGGGTGGGAATCGTCACGCTCAATCGTCCACAAGCCATGA
>CAZHOX010000088.1:0-5910 GCA_964534345.1 uncultured Anaerolinea sp. | reverse complement strand
ACCGAAATTCGCGGACGGGTGGGAATCGTCACGCTCAATCGTCCACAAGCCATGAATGCATTCAATATCACCATGCTTGGCGAAGTGTTCGATGCCTTGGAAGCATTTGACAAAGACGAAAACATTGGCGCGCTTGTCGTCACGGGCAATGAAAAAGCCTTTGCCGCAGGCGCCGACATCAAAGAGATGGCAGATGCCACCCCCTTCCAAATGATCACCGAAGCGCGTGTGGATGTCTGGGACAGAATCCGCGGGATCAAGAAACCTGTCATCGCAGCAGTATCAGGCTGGGCATTAGGCGGTGGATGCGAATTTGTCCTCTCGTGCGATATGGTGATCGCGTCTGAGTCCGCCAAGTTTGGTCAGCCAGAAATTACCATCGGCATCATCCCTGGCGCGGGCGGCACACAGCGGCTGGCTCGTTTGGTCGGGAAAAATCTCACCATGGAAATGGTCATCAACAACCGCACGCTCTCCGCTGTGGAAGCACAACAATTTGGCCTTGCGAATCGTGTTGTGCCGGTGGAAGGATATCTCGATGCTGCCGTTGCCTTTGCAGAAGAGATCGCCTCGCGCGCGCCGATGGCTGTTCGCATGGCGAAGGACTCGGTCAACGCTGCATTTGAGACCACGCTCACCGAAGGCCTCAAAGCCGAGAAGCGCAATTTCTATCCACTGTTCTCGACGGAAGATCAAAAGGAAGGCATGCAGGCCTTCATTGAAAAACGTAAACCCAATTGGAAAGGGAAGTAGTTTGGTAGTCAAATAGTCGTTAGTCGAATAGTTAGAGCAAAAGACTATTCGACTAACGACAAAACGACTAATGACTACCCGCTCTATGAATTTTTACTGATGACTAATCACTCTATTCTTCAAACTGCTTTTTCCAAATTAGGCCTGAGCAAAAACCTTGTCATTGCCCACGCATCCATGCGAGCCTTCAGCTCTGTAGATGCGAATGACATGCTCACCGCGTTGCTCGATTCCACACGTGGGATCATCATGCCTGCTTTCACATACAAATCCATGTTGAACCCTGAGGTTGGTCCGCCCAAAAATGGACTGACCTATGGCAGCCAAAATGATTTGAACAAAATGGCCGAGCCTTTTCACCCCGATATGCCTGTGGATACATTGATGGGTATATTGCCCGAAGTGCTGCGCAAACATCCCAAGGCGAAGCGCTCCATGCATCCCATTCAATCCTTTGCGGGAATCAATGCAGATGCGATTCTTAACACGCAGACTCTGTACGACCCGTTTGCTCCCATTGCAGCCCTTGCGGAGCAGGATGGCTGGGTGCTGTTACTCGGTGTGGATCACATGGTTAATACCAGCATCCACTACGGAGAAAAACTGGCAGGACGTATGCAATTCATCCGCTGGGCGTTGCTGAAGGATAAGGTGGTCGAATGCCCCGGCTTCCCCGGTGACTCGGAAGGCTTCAACGCCATCACTCCTGATGTAGAAAAATATACACGCCGTGTAGAGATCAACGGGGCGTTGGTGCAGGCGATTCACTTGAGAAGTTTATTGAAAGCAGTGGTGGAAAAGATACACAGTAACCCCTATGCTTTATTGTGCGGTAGAAAAGACTGCGAACGCTGTGAAGCTGTGCGGTACGGATAACAAAAAGTTCGGCGAATTCGCCGAACTTTTTTGTTTAAACTTTTTCAGCTTGATTACTCTGAGAGATCGATCTCTTCACCGCCGTATGTACCTATAACGTGAGCTATGCCTTCGCTGTCTCGCGTGTAGGTTAGGGAACCTTCTTTCAGCCCTGTCACATTGACTTCGAGAGTGAATACACTGTCTTCGTAGTTGTAAGAGCCGCTGCCTGTCATTGCCAACCCATTTGAGAAGGCACAATCTGTCAGTGTATAGAGATCGCTGGTGGCATCGGAATCAAATGCGAAAGTCCCACCATAAGGACAGGCAATGGCGCGGGCAGTGGTGGAGCTCATGTAATAATATTCAGGCAGATAGAATATTTCATTTTCCACGGCGGCCATCGCCTCTAATGGACTGGCATACTCGGCAGCGTCAGCCAATGCAAGCGGTACAAATTCGCTTGACACAACCCCTTCACAAGTTGTCTCTCTTTCTGCGGGGAGTTTTCCATCCACAAGAAAATCTGCGATCAGGCTATCCACACATTCAACTCCCCAGCCAAAGATAACATGCGGGCCGCCGATCTCGGTGACCATATATCCATCCGCAAGATGCGAGTAGACTTCTTGCGCGCCTGAGTATGGCGTGGCTGGGTCAGTGGTGGCATTCAATACAAAGGTTGGGAAACCTTCTCCAGTAAATGGCTCAGCAAACGGCGCAGGATGCGAATCTTCCAGTGGGTACGGCCAATACACACAAGGCAAGTCACCGTAAAAAACGGATGCAAATCTGGGCAGGTTGGCATCGATCTCATCACCAGCTTTCAAGAAATTCGCAGCTTGTTCTTCAGGTGTGCTGCCTGGCTCGGCATAGTCTCGGCAGGTGACGCCGTAATAAATGGCATCGGAATAGGATGGGTCTTGAAATACTTCCAATGTGTCGGGGTTGAGATACAGCGAGTTGTAGGCAACGCGCGCGAGCAGGACGAGTGAATGATCTCGCGCGTAAGAGGCAAGCCCGCGCAGGAATATCATGCGTGCAGTTTCGGAATACAAAAATCCCGAGGTGGATTCAAGATCAGAGAAGGTGAACTCGCGTTGTTCCGTTCCACCTGTGGAAAGCGGGAAATCATATACGATAGGCGCCTGTTTCAATTGAGCGGCGAGTTCATCATATACGGCAACGGCATCGCGTCCCATATCAGCGGCGCAGGCTTCCTCTGCATTACACGACTCAAGCGTGGCAACCAACACATCATTGAACGCGGCAGACTGTCCTTTGAGGAATTCGGTATCTGTCAGAGTGAGATCCACAACTCCATCGAGGATCAGACCAGCTAAACGGTCGGGGTGTGAGGCGGCGTATGTTTGCGAAAATTGCGTGCCGTAACTTTCGCCGTACAGCCAGAACTTTTCATCCCCCATAAATGATCGAAAAACTTCCAGATCTTCAACGGCTTGCGCGGTATCAAGAAAAGGCAGCAAATCCGTTTTGCCGATTTCTGTAATGCAGTCATCCACAAAAGTCTTTGTAACATCCAGCAAATGCTTTTCGCCATCAGGTGTTTTGGCATCAGTATCAGAACGATAGTAATCTGCTGCTGCTTGTGCGCAGAACAAGCCATTCGATTTGTTGATGCCGCGCTGGTCGAAGAAAACCACATCAAAATTTTCAGTGATGCGCGGGTCAAAATAGGATGTGTAATTATCGGCGCTTAATAAGCCTGAGCCGCCCGGGCCGCCGATGACGGTGACGAACATGCCTTTACGCTCGCCTGTTGCAGGCAGTATAGCGAAGACGACATCCATCGTGCGCGTATCTTGTGGATCGAAATGATTCAGCGGCACGTTGATGTTGATGCAGGTGAACTCGCTATCAGGACATGGATACCCGCCGCTTCTTTCCAAGCGGGAAGCTGTATCTTCCTCCACGGGAATTTCTGTTACGCTGACAGGTGGTTCGGTTGGGATGGGCTGTGTTGCGGGGATCGGAGTGGATGTTGCACATGCCTGCACGAGAAACAAAAGGACGAGGATACCAATAAATGTTTTTTTCATTTTATATTCCTCTTTCTTTTAACCAGTTCAATATGTTATCTGCAACAGATTGCCAGCCTTTTTCCAGCATCATATCATGTGCCATGTTCGGGAAGATCTCCGCTTGTGTGTTGTAGGCTTTTGCCGTGGCGTTGACATTTTTTACCGAGATAACCGTATCATTCTCTGCGCCGAGTACCAGCACGGGAGCTTTCACCCGTTTGGGATTCGCAAGGTTCAATCCCAGCAGGTCGAGATAAGCACGGAAAGATTCATCATCCAGCTTTGCGTAATATTTCAGCATTTGTTTTTTTGGCATGTCATTGGAGAATAAAGCCCAGCGTGCATCCGCAGGTGCTTGAACAGCGGGGCGTAAACGGAATTGTGTCATCACCTTTAGCAATATAAGCGGACTGTGCTTGAACACCCGCGCAGTGGCAGGCCACACACCAAAGTGTGGAACGGGCGCCAAAAGAACCCCCGCTGGGGCATCATTTGTTTGAAGATATTTCTGTGTGATAAACCCACCCATCGAATGTCCAATAATGACGGGCGGCGTATCGAACGTCTTTGCCACCTGCTCCACATCGCTGACATAATTCGCGATCGAGCTTCCGCTAATTTTCCCCTGGCTGGCTGCATGTCCGCGCAGACTTAATGCTGTGACGTGGTATCCCTGTTCGGCAAAGTACGGCAGAAAGAATTCATCCCAGCACCACGCGCCATGCCACATGCCGTGGACAAAGAGCAGAGGCGTCTTGTGTGTCTGAACCTTTGGTGTGCGGGTGATGGTTTCGAGTTTCATTTATTTGTCCTCCGTGTTAAGTGTTTGCTCGTTGAACGCTTTTACTTTCTCATTGTACTGGACTCTTCCTTCATTTTCATGGCTGTTAAATAAATTTGCCGCAAACACTGGTGTTGGTGTTTGCGGCAAAGATTTAAAACCTTGTGCGATTTCTGACCTAATAAAACGACACTTCGTGATCCACAAATTTTTCCCCATCGTAATTGAACTTTCCTGAGAAAAAACGTCCCTGCGCAACCCACGGTAGGAAAACTTGATCGCTGTCCCAAAGGGGGAGGCGCAAAACTTCATCATCCCGAATCCATTCAAGGCTGCCTTCAGGGACATCGCTTAGCAATTCACCCGTGAAATCTTTCGCCGAATAGACGAAGACGTACCAGTCATTCCCTTTGAAATTGGTAAAGGTCAGGAGTCCATGTAGGTGCGGCGCGCGGATGACCAGCCCCGATTCTTCCCCTACCTCGCGGATGACACAATCCTCTGGAGATTCACCAGCCTCGAATTTCCCGCCAAGGCCGTTCCACTTGCCTTCGTGGATATCGTTCGGACGTTTGTTGCGATGGATCATCAAGGTATGTCCATCCCGTTTGACATAACACAGCGTAGCGAGGATCATAGCGGGAACATCGCCTCCAGCGCGCGCCAGACCTCGTCCCGCCAGCAGGCGAAGTTATGCCCGCCGACAAATTCACGGTAGGTGACGTTGTATCCATTGCCCAACAGAAGCGGCTGCAAGCGGCGGTTATCTTCCAACAGCCAGTCGTAGTGACCGATGTCCATCCATATTTTTATCTCGCGGCCTTGCTTTGCACGGATCAAATCCACGGCGGCGAAATCGCGTCCCTCCGATTCGAACACGCCCGATTGGCTGATGACCTTGCCAAAAATATCAGGCAACCGTAACCCCGTGTACATGGACATCAACCCGCCGAAGGACGCGCCCAATACGCCATACGCGCCGCGATGCTTTTTGACATCCAACAGGTTCAACTTCTTTGCTGCGAACGGCAGAATGGAATGTTCAATTGTCATTAATGTTGCATCCGAGCAGGCGTATTCCACACCGCGGTGTTTGCCCCCGTTTTGAATGAACGCCATCGCGATCGGTTGAATGCGTTTCTTTGATATGAGATTGTCCACGATCACGTTCAACATGGCACGTTGCAGATAATCCACGCCATCATAGACGAGTAGCAGCGGTACAGGTTCTTTGACAGGCGGCTGATACAAATACATTTCGCGCTTGCCATCATCTTCGATCATCCACGTATCCACGAGGTGATGTGTCACCTTGCCGCGCGGTACGCCTTTGCGCTTCGTAGCCAGTGATGTGGCGTGCGCCTCAGGCATATAGAAAAGATGGTTGTAATGTCCGAAGCCGTCGTAGGCTGTGTTCTTGTTCAACGGGTCTTTCACGCGCTTTTTTGTACGCGGGTCATAGAAGGAATATTCGAGATA
>CAZHOX010000087.1:1949-13057 GCA_964534345.1 uncultured Anaerolinea sp. | reverse complement strand
ACAAATTACTCCGCCTCCAAAGGTGGACAGATCGCCTTCACAAAAGCGCTCGCGCGTGAAGTTGCCGCTCGAAACATCACCGTCAACGCCATTGCACCTGGCTTTGTGGATACGGAAATACTCGACGCCATGACTCCCGAAACATTGGAAGCCGCCCTCAAAATGGTGCCGCTTGCACGCAAAGGCAAACCCGAAGAAATCGCTTATGCAGCCGCATTCCTCGCCTCCGACGAAGCCGCGTACATCACCGGCCAGGTCCTCGGTGTGGATGGCGGCATGGCAATGATGTAATACTATGAAGTCATTGCCGGAGAAACTTCTCGCAATGACAGGAGAAAAAATGACTGAAACTACGCAAGGTAAAACTACTGTATCCCCTGAGGTATTAACTACCATCGCCCGTCTTTCGGCTTTAGGCGTACCCGGCGTAAGCCGCCTCGCACCCGTTTCAGGCGGAGTGAATCGCCTTTTCAAACGCGGAGCAGGCGACGGCGTCCGCATTGAGACGGAAGAAAATACTGTCTTTGTGGACATGCATCTCATTCTTCAGGAAAACGTCAACATCCGCGAAGTCAGCCGCAACGTCCAACAGAATGTAGCGCGCGCCATTCAGGAAATGGTCGGTATGGAAATTGGGCACGTCAACATCCATATAGAAGATATTGATTATGAGGACAGCGAGGCTTGATCATGAAACCCCGAACCAGAGCGCGCTCCATAGCTCTGCAAGTACTTTACGAAACCGATATAGCGAACAATCATCTTCCAGGCGATGTTTTGAAAACACGGCTGGAAGATACTTTGCTTGCAGATGACCTTTCTGAATTTGCCAGAGTCATTATTTTTGGCGTGCTCCCTCTCAAACAAGACCTCGACCAACTGATCGCCAAATACGCCCCCGAATGGCCGTTGGACCAGATCGCAGCCATCGACCGTAACATCCTGCGCATTGCATTTTGGGAATTTGCCGTCTCACGCGAAACACCTGTAAAGGTCGCCATTAACGAAGCTGTTGAACTTGCAAAATTATACGGCTCCGATTCTGCGCCGCGCTTTGTCAACGGCGTATTGGGAACGCTGGCTGAGCATGAAAGCGAAATTCAGCAGATCATAAAAAATAGAATTGCACAAGAAGAAACAAAACTGGAATCGTAACAAATGGAAATACTTGGCGTTGGAATGTCTGAGCTTGTTTTTATTGTGATCATTGCCTTGATCGTGCTCGGTCCAAAGGATATGCAAAAGGCGGGGAAAACCATTGGCAAATGGCTGCGCAATATCGTTACATCAGATGGCTGGAAGATCTTTCAGCAGACTTCACGCGAACTGCGGACACTGCCGACCAAGTTGATGCGCGAAGCAAACGAGGATTTGAATCAGATCGGCAATCAGCTTGGGAAGGATATCAACAACGCTTCAACCCCAACGGGAAGCAGACTCCCAACCCCAAACATGCCGCCACGCTCCCAGCCTTTTCCTGCCACCCCCGCCCCAGTAAAGCCCGCGGAAAAAGAAATCACGATCCCAACACCTGAGCCAAAAGATAACGAAAGCGACCAGCAAAATAATGCGTAAATTTTTTCAAGGCGTATGGCGGGTGGTTACCTTTCCCTTCCGCCTTGTCTTTAGTATTGTCACGTTCCCATTTCGGGCAATTTATAGATTTCATAAATTTCTCAATACTGAGCCAGCAGAAAGTCAGTTTACAGACACCCTTGCCAGCCTTGTTAGCGATTCAAATGTTCGAGAATCGCTTTGGGATCATATTGAGCAATTGCGAATGCACATCATTCGGTCGGTGGTCGTGCTATCTATTGCAGTGATCGCAGCCTTTTGGGTGGCACAGGACGCAATGAGTTTCCTCGCCATTCCAGTCGGCGGATTGGAAAAGTTACAAGCCATTCAAGTAACCGAAGAGATCGGCGTATTTATGCGCGTGGCTATGATGATCGGCATTGCAGCGGCATTCCCATGGATCGCAGCAGAAGTTTGGCTATTTGCCGCGCCAGGTTTGAAACCACGCGAGAAAAAATTTGGTCTAGTGGGAATTCCCATCGCCACGCTGTTGTTCTTAACCGGCATGGCATTTACCTATTATGCAATGCTCCCCACAGCGCTTCCATTTCTTGGAAGTTTTACAAAGATTTCCCAATTTTGGGCGGCAAAAGAATATTTTGCATTTGTTACCGGACTCATGGTCTGGATCGGTCTTTTCTTTGAGTTTCCGCTGGTCATTTTTGTGTTGTCTTCGGTGGGGCTTGTGCAGCCCAAATTCCTGGCCGAGCAGTGGAGAATTGCAGTTGTCATCATCGCCATCATCGCGGCGGCTGTCACCCCCACCATTGACCCTGTCAACATGGGGCTGGTAATGCTGCCCATGATTTTGCTATACTTTATTAGCATCGGTCTGAGCTATATCGCCTACGCCGGGCGAAAAAAAGAGAAAACCGAAGATGAAACTACTGCCGAAGGTGAAGCGGCAGGCTAGGGCGCAGAACGAAGCGTTTTCATCATCAGAGGAGAGAGAATGAAAAGGAAGTCCCTTATATTTCGACGCGTCTTTATCATGGGGGTCATGCTCGCACTTGTTGGGCAGGCGTGTACGTTTACGCTATTCAAGAATCCATTTGAAACCACGCCAGCCGTACAAACACCTGCGGACATAACTGTCACAAGTACCCCCCAGCCTGTAGCACAAACGAATTTTATTGTCACATTACCTGAGCCGCTTCAAGCCAATGAATCGCTGACCCTGCTTGTGATGGATGAAGTTACGGGGCTGACATTGAACCCAACTGAATTTCCAATGAGTGCGCGAGACTCGTTGACCTATACCGCCACCTTGCCGCTGCCATATAACTCCGTGGTCAAGTATCGGTATGCCCGCCGTGGAGCATCGGTCACCATGGAAGATACCACGCTGGGTTCTGCCATTCGATATCGAATGCATTATGTATCTGTTCCCAGTGATGTTCAAGATATTATTTCCGATTGGGGAGACCGCTCCTACTCCCGCCCGACAGGTATTATTTTGGGACAGGTGTACAACGCAGATACTGGTGCGCCCCTGCCAAATATGTTGGTGACGGCAGGCGGCATTCAGCACATCACCGATTCACTTGGCCGTTTTGAATTAAGCGGCTTGCCAGTAGGCACACATAATTTACTAGCCTACAGCCTTGATGGAATGTACAAGCCTTTCGAACAAGGTGCCTCGGTTGGAGATGGACGAACCACTATTGTGGATATTCGGGTACACCCTGTAAAACTTGTAAATGTTACTTTTATGGTTTCAGTTCCATCTGCGACAGTCCCCGGCGTCCCTGTTCGCATTGCAGGGAATTTGCTGCAGCTTGGCAACACCTTCGCAGACTTGCAAGGTGGGGTAAGCACAAGCACAGACCGAATGCCCATTCTCGGTTTGCAAGCAGATGGCCGCTACGCAATGACAATCGGTCTTCCAGCTGGCACTCACATCCAATACAAATACACCCTCGGTGATGGATTCTGGAATGCCGAGCGGCAGGCGGGCGGGCAATTATTGCTGCGTGAGTTCATCGTACCTGAACAAGATTTCACTGTACAAGATTCTGTGGCAGCATGGTCAGTTGGCGATTCTGCGCCGATCTTATTTGAAACGACCATCCCATCTGTAACGCCTCCAGGCGACATTATCTATATCCAATTTAAAGCCAGCGGGTGGATGGAACCCATTCCCATGTGGCCGCTGGGTAATAACCGTTGGGCATATAAACTTTACGGCCCGCTTAATTTCCTTGGCTCTTTTTCCTATCGCTATTGCCGCAATGGGCAATGCGGCAGCGCCGATGATGGACAGACAATAGGGTTTGCCCCCACTGGAAGACAGGCACAAACCAGCTTGCTGGCACAGGATATACAAGATACGGTAAGTATTTGGAAATGGTTTGAAAACCCTGAACCGATCACATTGGTGGGAGCAAATATCACACCGCGCGCAAATGGATTCGTAGCTGGTGTTGAGTATCAACCTACTTATCGCCCCAATTGGTCATACTATGCGCCGCAAGCATTTGCCAATACACAAGCGCTTGGTTCAAACCTTGCTGTCCTCACCCCAACGTGGACTTACACCAGCATTTCGCCACTACAATTTGCAATAGTACCAGGACAAGACCCTCTATGGATTGACTCTGCGATCATGGTTTCCCAGGCTCGGGCATTAGGTCTTAATGTAGCGATTTTCCCAACCCCCAATTTCCCCGCGAATTTGGATGCATCAACGCCTCTTTCTTCAAGCTTTTGGCTGGGTGCGCCACGAGATGCACAGTGGTGGCAGACGTGGTTTACCCGCTACCGAGCATTTGCCGTTAACTATGCAGACCTTGCCGCGCAAACTGGTGCACAAACCCTCATCCTCGGTGGTGACTGGGTGCAACCCGCCATGCCTGGCGGAACTCTGACAGGCGGTATTCCTTCCAATGTGCCCGCAGATGTAGAAACTCAATGGAGAGCCATCATTGCCGATGTGCGCACGCATTTCAAAGGACAGATCTTCTGGGCTATGCCGTTCACGCCTTCTGTGGTTTCAACTCCGCTCAACTTCCTGCAAGATGTAGACGGGATTTACTTGCTATGGTCGGCCCCTGTCGCCACAAGCCAAACGGCCACAAAAGCTGATTATGCAAATGAAGCCGGACGTCTTCTGGATAATGAAGTTGCGCCGCTTTCATCTCTGCTCAACAAGCCGCTTATTCTGGCAGTGAACTATCCCTCTGCGTCAGGCGCAGCAAATGGGTGTATCCCCGACGGTGCCGGTAAATGCCTCGACCTTTCCTCCTTGAACCGCCCCAATGCAGACATCCCCGCTGCCAGCCTCAATATGCAAACGCAAGCAGATGTGTATGAAGCTGTCTTAAATGCGATCAATGCACGTTCCTGGGTCTCTGGTTTTATCAGCCGTGGGTATTACATCCCGGCAGCCCTGCAGGATAAATCCTCATCCATCCACAGCAAACCAGCAGCAGATATCTTATGGTATTGGTTTCCTAGGTTATTGGGCAAGGTCCAATAATATAAAAGAAGAGGCAGCGAGTAGTCGCTGCCTCTTCTTTTACTGCAACACTATATACCTGCCATTATCAAATAGTAACTCATATCCCTGTGAGATAAAAATATCAGCAGGGATGATTGATTCATCAACAACAATAAAGGTGTACTGCAATCCCATTTTATTCACCCAGCTATCAACACAATCTATTTCACGGCAATTTTGAAATGCGGTCAATTGATCTGAATGGTTGTTAAAGCCTTCCTTCAAAGTCCACTCTAACCCTTGCAGGGTAGTGGCAGAATGGCGCTCTGCCAGTGCAGGAAACCATTCCTGCACTGGGTCAGTCATCGGGTCGTGACGCCCAGTGAGTATGATAAATTCACTATTAGCCGGTGTATTTTTATTAACCCACAGCATCATATCCCGCGCTTCATCATTAAGATTGACGCTATTTATTACCTGAATATGAAAAAAACACTCAATAAACAAATAAAAGGCAAGACCGAGCATACTCATACTAAAGCCATGCCAATTGAAAAGAAAGTCATCCTCTCTAATGGCCCATTTTTTGTTGCGGACCCAGTAAATAATCCCTGGCAGGACATCCATAAACCCATAAGCAGCCAGCATCGGATACAACAAGGAAGCAGCAATTGGTGAACTACGTTGATCTATAAAATACGGTAGGAAGCCCCAAAGCAGAATATCAAACCTGCGCATGTAGATCGCCCAAAGCAATCCAAGGCACCAAAACAATGTGGAAAAAGGGATGATCGTCTGCCTCATTATCAGGCTATTAAACAGCGCTGAAATAGAAATGCTCAAATTTCCAGATTGAACTGCCGAAAAAAACACATCAAGACCGTGATATGAAATGACAACACCCCACCAGGGAGAGGTCAGTACGAAAGCGCCAAAGGCAATTACAAAAGCCTTCACAGATGAAGAACGCGAAAGACCATGGAACAACCAGAAAACCGCACATCCCATCACAAGCAATAACGCAGCCTGCGGGTGACTCAGAATTGTCAACGCACAGGACAACGTGGAATATATGGCCAACCGCCACGAAGATTCTTTGAAGGTGCGATATACAAAATAAAGAGAGAGAATAAATAACACAGCGCCCAAGGCGCGGGTCAATCCGCCGCCCATTAAATACCAAACGTAGTTCCCCGGTGCAAGCGCAAAGAAGATAGTCGCCACTGCCGCACGCGGACGGTTTTCCAACAAAGCCAGCGCGAGCAAATAAAACACTGAGATCGTTGCAACCGTAAGAAAAGCAGGCAGCCAAATCAATACCTGAACCTCAGACAAACCGATCTGCTCGAACAAAGCGCCAAGGTACAAACCCAGCGGCGGGTATGCAAAGGGAATTTCTGAATAATTATAGGTTGTGAAAACAGGCAGGGCAAAGTTATTGGCTCTTAGGTCGCGCATCATCACAGCGAACATCCCGCCATCATTGATGGGGAATCCTGCCAAAGGTCCGGGGAGGAAGCGAACAAAAGAGCCAAAAAAGATTGCCAGCCCAAGAATCGTCCAAACCCATTCATTTTCATTCACATGTCGTTGGCTTAATTCAGATTTCATAAATCAAATTCTACCATCCACATTTCCATGCTATGCAAACCAATGACAGGTGGCTATAATCGACCAAATTTCAAACTCGGAGGAGAGATGAAAAAAGCAGGTAAACTGATCGGACGAATTCTGATCGGGGGATTAATCCTTGTACTTATTGCAGGGGCGGGAGGGTTCTTTTACTTTAAGAGCTATTTGCCAAATACCGTGGCGCAAGAATCCTTTCCGCAAATTGATGGGGAAATAAAAGTTGACGGCCTCGAAGCCAAAGTGGATGTGTACCGCGACAGCATGGGCATTCCCCACATTTATGCAGAAACATCGCATGACCTGTTCTTCGCGCAAGGATATGTTCACGCGCAGGAACGCTTCTGGCAAATGGACACATGGCGTCACATTGGTTCGGGAGAACTCTCCAAAATGTTTGGCGCAGGGCAAGCTGAAACAGATGCCTTCCTTCGCACACTCGGCTGGCGTCAAACCGCCGAAGCGGAATGGGAACAACTCACTCCCGAATCAAAAGCCATTTTGCAAGCCTACACAGACGGCGTGAATGCCTATCTCAAAGACCACACAGACACAGCCCTCAGCTTAGAGTATGCTGTTCTTGGCCTGCTCAGCCCAGATTACGAACTTGAAGCGTGGACTCCCGTTCACTCACTCACTTGGGGCAAAGCCATGGCGTGGGACTTGCGCGGCAACATGGGCGAAGAAATTGAGCGTGCAGTTCTGCTCAAAACCTTCACTCCCGAACAAGTTGCCCAACTCTTCCCAGAATATCCAAGCGACCACCCCGTCATCGTCAACAACATTGGCGATGGACAAGCCGCGAATATTCAGCAAATTACAAAAGCCGCCAATTTTGACTATTCATCCCTGCCGCTAGATTCACTCGGCAACAACGCTTCTTTGCTCAACGCCTCGCTTGGTCCGTGGAGCGATGGAATTGGTTCCAACTCCTGGGCAGTCTCCGGCGAACTGACAGATACTGGTAAGCCATATCTTTCCAACGACCCGCATCTCGGAATTCAAATGCCGTCCATCTGGTTTCAAGTCGGATTGCATTGTGTAGAAAAATCTGCCGACTGTCCATTTGAAGTGGCGGGCTTCTCCTTTGCGGGCGTGCCCGGTGTCATCATCGGCCACAATGACAAGATCGCCTGGGGCTTCACCAACACCGGCCCCGATGTGATGGACTTGTACATCGAAAAAGTGAATCCCGAAAACCCGAATCAATACGAAGTAAATGGCGAATGGGTAGATTTTGAAATTCGAGAAGAATCAATTGAGGTCGTAGGCGGCGAAGCGATCTCTCACACGGTCCGCTCCACTCGCCACGGACCTGTCATCAGCTACGATTACGGCCCGCTCAAAGATTCAGGCGACCCCGAAGACACAGAATTTGAAGCCTTCAAAGATCGCTCTGGCGTTGAGCTGCCTGAAAATTACGTTATCTCCCTTGCATGGACTGCGCTGACCCCATCCACACCTTTTGAAGCCATTTGGGGATTTGATAAAGCACAGAACTGGGAAGAGTTCCGCATAGCTGCGAGCAACTTCCACGTACCCGCTCAAAACCTGCTGTATGCTGATGTGGAAGGCAATATTGGCTATCAAATGCCCGGCGATGTCCCCATTCGCTCTAAAGGCGACGGCACCCTCCCCGTGCCAGGTTGGACGGATGAATACGAATGGACGGGCTTCATTCCCTTTGAAGAACTTCCCTACACCTTCAACCCCACCGAGGGATACATCGTCACCGCAAACAATCAGGTTCCGCCCGCCAGCTACCCCTACCTCATCACAAAAGACTGGGATTATGGCTTCCGCGCCAACCGCATCGTGAGCATGATTCAAAGTGCAGAAAGCAAGATTGATATTTCCTACCTTCAGCAAATGCACGGCGACTCATACGATGCCAACGCCGAGACCTTCATCCCCATTCTTTTGGATGCAAACCTCGCCTCTGACCTTAATCCCGCGCTTGATACGCTAAAGAGTTGGGACTACCAAGACCGAGTAGATTCCACCTCCGCCGCTGTGTTCAACGCGTTCTGGCGTGCTCTCTTGAAAAATACCTTCAACGACGAACTCCCCGAACGCTACCAAGTGGATGGCGGCTCTCGCTGGAATGAAGTGATGCGCGGCATGGCAAAGAATCCCAACGACCCATTCTGGGATGATAAAACCACGGCAGATGTAACCGAAAGCATGAATGACATGCTGCAAAAATCCTTTGCAGACGGTGTGGCTGAACTGACAGACATGTTCGGCAAAGATATGTCCAAGTGGAAATGGGGCGACATGCACGCCGCCACCTTCCGCAATGGGACATTAGGCGAATCGGGCGTGTTCCTGATCGAAGACTTGTTCAACCGCGGGCCTTTCCCCACAGGCGGTGGAGATGCCATCGTCAACGCTACGGGTTGGTCGGTGCGGGATGGCTACGAGACCAACTGGCTACCATCCATGCGCATGATCGTGGATTTCAGCGACTTGAACAACTCGATCACCGTCCACACCACGGGACAATCAGGCCATGCTTACCATCCACACTACGCGGATATGGCTCCGCTCTGGGCAAGCGAAAAGTACTATCCCATGTGGTGGAATCAGGAATCTGTCATCAATGACAGTGAAGGACATTTGCAGTTAGTGCCGTAGTCGGTTGAAAGTTTCAAGTTGAAAGTTTGAAGGTTTGAAAACGACCTAAGGAGTAATTACTCTTTAGGTCGTTTTATTTTGAAAGCTGTCCAGCCGCCTACAAACACGCCAAGAAAACTTGCCAGCAAATCTACAAGATCAAAAGTGCGTGACGAGAAATACCTTTGTGAATATTCTTCGAGTGCAATGCCGAGGGCTAGAATCAGACCTGCTGTAAGAGTCACCCAGCTGCGAGATTTGGGAGGAAGCGAGGAAAGAGATGTTCGGGTGATGAAAAATGTCAAGAAGCCGTAGAGGATGAAGTGTCCAAGTTTGTCCCCATTTGGAAAATCATAGATCGAACGAATAAAGGGTGGAATATTTCCGCTGTCTGCAAGGACAATAATGGAAATGATAAAAATAAAAAATAAAACACTGATGTATTTCATAAAAAAATGGGCCGAGCTTTCACCCGACCCATCACATATTAATTTGAATTATGCCTTTGCTGCTTCGGCTTGTGTTTCTCTTTTGGCTTTTAGCCACTCATATACCATCGGCAGGACGGAGATCAAAATAATGACGATGATCACGTATTCAAAATTTTCTTTCACAAAGGGGATATTGCCAAACAAGTATCCGGCAAGTGTAAAGAGCAATACCCATGTAACGCCGCCTACAATATTATAGGTGATGAAATAACCATAGCTCATTTTTCCGATGCCAGCCACAAAGGGAGCAAAGGTGCGGACAATGGGCACAAAACGTGCAAGGAAGATCGCCTTGCCGCCATGCTTTTCAAAGAACGCATGAGTTTTGTCGAGATACTCTCTCTTGATCCATTTGATGTTGTAGGCGCGATCGCCCAGATAGTGACCGATGGAGTAGTTAACTGTATCACCGAGGAATGCGGCAGCGATCAACAAACCGATCAACGCCCAAATGTTAAGGGAACCAAGCGCTGCAAATGTGCCTGCGGCGAACAGAAGTGAATCACCTGGTAAAAAGGGCATGATCACCAGCCCTGTTTCTACAAAGATCACCGCGAATAAAATTCCATACGTCCACATGCCATAATCTGTAATGATCTGGGCAAGATACTCATCCAAGTGCAGGAAGAGATCCAAAAGGCCTTTCAAAAATTCCATTTTCTTTACTCACTTTCTACTATAGTAAGGTGGCAGGTACAGGACACTGCCACCATTTTTAACCGACGGGCGCAGATTATACATCACTTTTATTTTCTGGTCTGACGGTGATCAATCCAATCTCCGCCTATTAAAACCAGAATGCTGCCAATAACATCCATGCCAAGATCGAGTGCGCCAAGTTGATATAACTTCCAGCCGCTTGCCATGCTAATCCACTGCGCGAGCGAAAAGCCCAATATGCTCAAGCCGAGATACAAAAGCAGGCGCCGCCCATTTCCATCCCGCAGGATGTGAAATATAAATCCGATCAACAGGGCGATGACCAGCCCAAGCAGAACGACTGGAAGCGTCATTTTATTCTAGGGTTTCAAGTGCTTTGCAAAGAAATCCGTGATGGCGTTATAACAAGTGACGCGGTTCTCATACTTCAGAACGTCGTGTCCTTCATCTTCAAAAACCAGCAATTCGATCTGCTTGCCTTTTTCCTTCAATTGGCGGACGAGGTCTTCCGATTCAGCCGCCACCACACGCGGGTCATTGCGGCCTTGAATGACGAGCATCGGCGCGGCCATGTTGTGCAAGTGAGTCTTCGGTGAGCGTTCGATCAAATCATCTCTCTCTGCGGGGATGGCAGGGTCGCCGATGGCAATTTTGAAGTAGGGCTTCCATGTTTCGGGGATGCGCTCGGAGAAAGTGAG
>CAZHOX010000087.1:0-1849 GCA_964534345.1 uncultured Anaerolinea sp. | reverse complement strand
GCATCGGGAATGCCGAGGATCTTTTCGTTGGTGTGCAGCGAAAGGTCAATCCGTTTTGAGCCTTCGATCATATAGATCTGGGTCGGTGAAGTAGCTGTGGAGAACGAGAAGGTAAATATATCCTCCTTGGCATCGTAATCCATGTGTTCCAACATACCGCCATCAAAAGGTTCTTCACCTACCAGAACATACTTGAGGTTCATAACGAGCTTTGCTTCGTCAAAAATTCCTTCGTATGCCCAGGAACAACCGTCAATGTTATAGGTCACCAAATAGCGGTCTTCCTTTAAGTGACCGATATTTTCCATTTCACCCACACCCGAATGAACGATACCTTTCATCTTGATGGGCTGCATCTCACCAGGTTTCTTGAGGTTGATGTAGCAAAGTCCAAAGGTGTCTTCAAAAACAGCGCTGGTTGCGATCACACCTTTACCGCTGGGCGAAAAGACCGCATTGCCGAGGCCGTTCAACGGAACCTGCTCACCTTCCTTGCGCTTCTCCAGTGGCTTGCCATACAGCAGGGTCTTCTTGCCCTTCACCCATGAATACAGCACGCTATCTCCCACACTGTACCCGGTCCCAAGCAAAAGTTTGGAATGATCCTTGCTGTGCGCCGAAACACCAAAGCCCCATTCGCTTTCGGCGATCTTTGTCAGCTTGCCAGTTTTCAAGTCACCACGATACGTTTCGTTCATGGGCTTATCACGGCGTTCAGCATACAAATACACGATGGCTTTATCGCGGTCACATTCGCCCAAATGCACGCGATAATTTTTGAAGAAGTTGTTGAAAGCAGGTTCAGGAAATCCACCATCCAACGAGATCGTCATTGGCTGATAATTTTCATCACCGTTGTTATCCACCATCACAAGGATCTTGTTCAACTCAGGGAAAACATAAAATGAATGCCCGCCGATCAAATGCGGATTCTGCAAAGCAAGATTTGGCGGCAACAAAGGTTCGGGCACACTACCGCCATAAAACATGGCATACAAACTCAAGTGTCCAGAAAGGTTACTCAAAAAGTAAATGCGTTCATCCGCAAATTGCGGCACAACGAACAAACGAGCAGACATCAGTGATTCAATTCGATAGTTCATGGGAAATCCTTTCTTATTGAAATTGGTTTGTTTCTCGTTACTAAACTAATCTGCCTTATACTGACTACACGCAAACAACTTTAGATGATGATACCTCCCCCAAGCATCAACTCGCCTTGATAGAAAACAGCCGCCTGACCTGCTGTAGCATCCCTAACGGGCGCATCAAACTTAACCGACACCTGATTCCCTTCCAGCGGGCTGACCAACGCCTCGACCTCTTTCGCCGTGTAGCGGATCTTCACCTCTGCGCGGAAAGGTTCTTTCGGCGTTTCACCATTCATCCAGTTGACATCGCGTGCGATGATCTCGGTCACGCCGAGCTCATCCTGTGTGCCAACGACGAGCGTGTTGCTTTGTCCATTCTTTTTGATGACATACAGCGGGACAGGTGAAGCAACGCCCAGTCCCTTGCGCTGACCGATGGTGTAGTTCGCCAAGCCGTTGTGTTCGCCGAGCACTTTGCCATCCAATGTAACGATCTCACCAGGCTTCAACATCTCTGCGGCGTTGCGCTGCAGGAAACCACGATAATCTTCCCCAGCCAAAAAGCACAGGTCTTGGGAATCTGCTCTCGAAGCAGTCGGCAGGCCAAAGTCCGCAGCGAGGCGCCGAATCTCGGGCTTGGGATACTCCCCCACAGGAAAAAGCGCGCGGGCGAGTTTATCCTGCGTTAAGACATGCAAAACATACGATTGATCTTTGGAATGATCGACCGCACGCAACAACTCCCGCCTTCCGCCTTC
>CAZHOX010000086.1:0-13340 GCA_964534345.1 uncultured Anaerolinea sp. | reverse complement strand
GCCCAGAACGGTTCTTCAAGCAGGTTGATATAGTGGACGAAGAGATACACGGTGCCGATGGTGATGATGTCCAGCGAAAACAGCCAATACCCGCTGACGATGGCAAGCAAGTTTCCCGCGGTGAGTGCAAAACCCATTGCGTTTTCGATGATCCAGCGTTTGAAGTGCGCGCTGCGGTTATGCCCAAGAATGATGCTTTGATGCCGGAATAACTCCCGCAGGGAAAAATCCACTGCACCGCTGGAGCGGATATCTTCTGTGCCAGCCAGTTGTTCTTCAATGAACCCGTACAATTGCGCTTCGGCTTCGCGCCTCGCCTTTTGGTGTGGGACGGCGATGTCTTTCAATTTTCCGAGCACGCCAACTGTGACGAAGGAATAGATCGTAAAAGCCAATCCGGCGCGCCAATCTTCGATGAACAAGGCAATGAGAATGCCGATGAGCAGCAATCCATTTGCGATGAGGTTCAGCGCGAATTGCGAGAAGAAAGTTGCCAGTTCGGTCACATCACCGTCAATGCGTTCGATCAACTCACCTGGAGTGTGGTCGTTGTGAAAACGCATATCCAGGTTGAGCGCGTGCCAGGCAAGTTCAGCGCGCAAGTCGTTGGTTGCAGTCCACGCCACGTTTTCGCCAAGATATTTCACTGCAATGGCAACTACTTGTTGGATCAATGCAATGCCAATGAAAGCAATGGCGGTCGTTGTGAGAGTTTGCAATGCTTTTCCGGCAAGCGCCTCGTCAATGAACTGACGCATGATCTGCGGCGCCAGGATGCGCAAGCCGATACTTCCAAAGAGCAAAGCGGCAAGCAGGATGAACCGTCCCTTTTGCGGGCGGATGTGGTCAGCGAGTAGGTTCCAATACGATTTGAATGATAGGTTCATGATGTTTTTCCGTTAGGTTGACAATAAAAAAGCCACGGTGCTGAAATGCACCGTGGCTGAAAAGACACAGAATAAGACCGTTAACAGTCTACAGGCGCACTTCGAGAAGGGATCAATTTTCGCAGGTGTATGGCTTTACGTTTGGTCATTTGAAGTGCATTCCTTTCTTTGAAATTTACTAACACTTGCAGTGTACATGAGAGTGGGATTAATTGTCAAGGAATTTGAGAAATTGATTCAGGTCACGATGTTTCATGGAGTTTTGTCACCATGCTGGAAAGAATAATCAGACTACAATTACTGAGTATCGCATAATTTAGTAAACAGAAATTTCGATTTTCCTCGTAATTTTTAGCGAAAAGTTTACTTATTTATGAGACAAGCGATAGTTCTTACGGAGGCTTCATGAAACAAACAGTTTTACGCGCACGATATTGGCGGATCGTTTTCTTCTTCGCCCGCGTTACATTGAGCATTATTTTTTGGGATATTCTGCTGCGCCGCATTGGGCTTGGTTTTATTGCCCGCAACAACAGGTCAACACGGCTGCGTCAAATTGCGATTCGGTTTCGCGCACTCGCCATTCGCCTCGGCGGTGTGATGATCAAAGTTGGGCAGTTCCTTTCTGCACGCCTGGATGTGCTTCCCCCAGAAATTACAGATGAACTTTCAGGATTGCAGGATGAAGTGCCGCCTGTGGATTATGAATCCATTCGCCTCCAAACTGAACTGGAGCTTGGTTCTTCGTTAAATAAAATTTTCCTCACCTTTGAAGAATCTCCTCTCGCTGCCGCATCCCTGGGGCAAGTCCACTGCGCAGAGTTGAATCAGCAAGAGGCGGAAACACTTGGCTACAACCGCGTTGTGGTTAAGATTCTTCGTCCGCATATTGAGCAGGTGGTGGATGTGGATATGTCTGCATTGCGTGTGGTGGGTGGATGGTTGAAGCGGTATCGCCCTGTCAGCGACCGCGCAAATGTCCCTGCAATTATTGAAGAGTTTGCAGCAACCCTTCGCGAAGAATTGGATTATTTGTCAGAGGGGAAAAATGCCGAGGCCTTTGCTGCCAACTTCAAGGGCGATGAGAGCGTGTATGTCCCCCGCGTCGTTTGGAATCATACCAGCCGCCGAGTCCTCACGTTGGAAGATGTATCTGCGATCAAGATCACAGATTATGCGGCAATTGAGGCGGCGGGAATCAACCGCGCAGAAGTGGCGCAGGTTTTATTCAAATCTTATCTCAAGCAAATTTTTGATGATGGCTTTTTCCACGCCGACCCGCACCCGGGGAATATCTTTGTTACGCCTTTGCCAGAAAAAAATAAGGATGGCTCAACGGCCTTTAAATTGACTTTTGTAGATTTTGGCATGGTAGGCCGTATGCCCGAACGGCTAATGGAAGGGTTGCGCGAGGCAGTGATCTCCATTGGTTTGCAGGATTCTTCTCGTTTGGTGAAGGCATATCAAACATTGGGTGTGCTTTTACCCAGCGCAAATTTGAAATTACTGGAAGAAGCCGGCGCGCAATTGTTTGACCGGTTTTGGGGAATGAACATGAACGAACTGCGAAATATTGACCATACCGAGATGATGAAGTTCGGCCTGCAATTCCGCGAGTTGATGTTGAACATGCCCTTTCAATTGCCTGAAAATCTTTTACTACTTGGTCGAACCATTGGTATTCTTTCAGGCATTTGCACGGGTCTGCATTCCGAATTTAATATGTGGCAGGAAATTACACCGTACGCAAAAAAACTTGCCGAAGGGGATGGCGGCTCGCAATGGGATGTGTTTTTTGACGAGGCCGGTAATTTATTTAAAACATTGCTGGCAATTCCAGGTAGAACAGAGCGGGTACTTGGCAGGGTTGAACGTGGCGAGTTGAATGTCCAGATGCCAATGGTCAATATTCAGATCAGCTATCTGGAACGTTCGTTGAACCGTTTGACTGGTGGAATTGTTTTTCTTGGCTTGTTGGTGGCGGGCGCAATTTTGTATGATGCCCATCTCATGCTGGGACAAATTCTGTTTGGTGGTTCGGGGGTCGCTCTTTTTTATACTCTCTTCTTGGTACGACGTAGCCGCCGTCCGTGGGAGTAAAAGGCAAAAGACTTTTACCATTGAGTGCACACGCGTGCCTGCTGCACGGTGCAGGCAAAGAGCACTGAGAAGTTCTTTTTAAAAGTTACTCTGTGAACTCTGTGTTCTCCGTGGTAAGTTCTTAAAAAGAAACTCGCCTCAATTATTGAGGCGAGTTTTGCTTTTATGCAGACTTGCTTTTTTCTTCTGTCTTTTCAATCACAGCGTCGATCATGCTACGGAACGCCATCAGCATTTCCTTGCGGGCTGTGCGGCGATGTTCCAGGAAGCCTGGCGGCAAAATGGTCTCCATGCTTTTGCGCATTTCCTCGCGGGCGGTTTTCATGTGTTCCAACGCTTCAGGTGGAAGTTTTTCTTTTAGAGATTTTCTTTTGTGTTCTGTCATAGGTGACTCCTTATTTATGGTAATTATAGCACCGCAAGGAAATGACAGAATGTGAATAATGTTAATTTTTTATATCAATTCTGTATTTTGCCTGCCTCTCTTATGTATAATGGATTCTGTAAGAACTGTGTTCGATTCAAATAAAAGCGAGAATGATATGAAACTTGTCACTGTCTCACAAATGCGTGCAATTGAAAAAGAATCAGATGCAAAGGGCATTTCATACGCTCAGTTGATGGAGAATGCTGGCCGCGGGCTTGCAGAACTTATCCATGCGCTTGGGCAGGAGAATGGCTGGGACGAGGTCACTGGTTTGGTAGGGTCTGGTAACAATGGGGGCGATACTCTTGTGGCATTGGCGTGGCTGGCAGAGGCAGGCTGGCGCACACATGCCTATCTTGTCAACCGCAAAAGAGATGATGCGCTCGTCGAGCGTTATTTGTCTGCGGGTGGTGATTTATCCGAATCTTCGCTGGATGAAAGTGACGAAATCCTTAGCGTTTTTCTTAATGAGTCAGATGTCCTTTTAGATGGACTGCTTGGGACGGGTATCAAACTCCCGCTTAAGAAAGATGCGGCGCAAGTCTTGTCAAAAATTGATCTCATCCTCTCTCAAGCAGAAATACCAGCTTTTATCATCGCAGTAGATTGCCCATCAGGTATTGATTGCGACACGGGCGAGGCTGCGGATGAAACCATTCCTGCTGATCTCACCGTCACAATGGCGGCGGCCAAACAAGGGTTGCTTAAACTCCCCGCATTTGAGTTCGTTGGCGATTTACAGGTTGTGGATATTGGTCTGGCTGACCATTTGGATTCATGGGATGCGGTCCATGCCGAAGCTGTGGATTGGGATATGGTCTCTGCGCTGCTGCCTGAGCGCACTCTCGCTTCACACAAAGGGACGTTTGGTACTGCTTTCGTTGTAGCTGGTTCTAGCTCGTACACGGGTGCGGCCTTGCTTGCTGGTACAGCTGCGTATCGTGCAGGCGTGGGTCTTGTAACGATGGCCGTCCCAGAACCGTTGCATGCTGCGCTTGCGGGGCATCTTCCCGAAGCAACGTGGATCTTGCTCCCGCATGAAAATGGATTTATTTCTGACCATGCCGCGGATAATGTTTTGCAAAACCTTCAGGTGTTGCCGTCACCCTCTTCTGCGGCGTGGGCGGTGTTACAAAACCTCGACCGTGCAACAGCCTTTTTGCTTGGCCCAGGCCTCGGAGATAAACTGCCAACTGGGAAATTTGTTGAAGACCTCATCTCAGCAATAAAAATTCCCATGGTGATAGATGCCGATGGGCTGCGCCATGTTTCTCAGATCGAAGATTGGTATAAGAAAATTTCCACGCCGGCCGTGCTAACCCCGCACCCAGGTGAAATGTCTGTTTTGACAAAATTATCGAAGGATGAAATTCAATCCAAACGTGAAATCGTTGCGCAAAAATTTGCAAAAGAATGGGGACATGTGGTTGTTTTGAAAGGCGCATTCACAGTCATTGCCGCGCCTGATGGGCGAACTGCTGTTATTCCCGTTGCCACGCCTGCCCTTGCCCGTGCAGGCACAGGAGATGTGTTGGCTGGCCTCATTGTTGGTCTCCGTGCGCAGGGTGTAGGCGCTTATGAAGCTGCCATTGCCGGTGCATTCATCCACGCGCAGGCAGGTTTATTTGCCGCGGATCAGTTGGGAACAACCGCTTCAGTTTTGGCAGGTGATGTTCTTGCCTCTATTTCAGATGTGCTTGCTGAGTTAGTCTCTCTCTAATTTTATAATTATTATTCGTTAACGCTTTTTTTCCGAGCAATCGTAATATTCATTGGCGGCTTATTAACCAGCAAATAGACTATCAAAATAATTAAGACCGTCAGAAGCACTCCTGCAATACATGCAACGCCTGTTGGGCCAAGCTGACCCAATAGGCTGACGCTATCAGAAGCTGCCACATCGACAGATTGAATATTTACTGCACTGAAATATAGAAAAGTTGAAATGACCGCTACGGCTACCATTAATACCCCGCTGACCGTAATGGCTTGTTTTCTGTTTATGGGAGCGGATGTGCGCTCAAAATTACCCCCCAGCCGACTTTCTAATTTATCGAGGATGGCGTTGAGGCTTTCTTTGTCTTTGCACTCCACCACCGTCGTTTCGTTGCGACCACTCTGGTCTTCAAAATAGAGATGTAATGAGTTCCCAATTCCTTGCACCTTCACAAGGCTGGAATACGCAATTGAAACCTTCCCAGTCATTAAGTCTGTAGGGAGTTTTCCTCGTAAGATAATTCTAATGGCATGGTCACCATATTGTGGCTCTATTTTCCCTGCTATTAGTTCGTCTTCAAATAAAATCAATGCATGGATGGTGCTGAAGGTGTGATTAAGCCAGAGTTTGGGAGGTATAGGTTTGGTAGTATTTTTTGGGAGAGCGGAAATTGATTCCGTACCTTGATGCTGATCACCAGCCTCAGATGGTGATGTAAAAACGGGCTGAACCGCGACCTCTGGGTTGCTTACAGGTGATGTGTTTACGGTTACTAACTCTGCCTCAGGTTCAATTTTTATCAATTTCATTGTCTCTAAGGCCTGTAGTGCTTGGTGATTGTTTGGGTTTATCATCAGAGCTTTTTCGAGGCAATATTGTTTTTTATCCTCGCTTACCAATTCAGACATCCACAACCATGCTGATTCATTATTTGGCTCTTCCAGAATAGCTTGTGCCAAAAGTTGTTGCCCAAGTAGCCTATTCCCAGATTCGATGCTTGCAATTGCCAGTTGGAATTTTTCCGGCATACTCTCTCTCAAAAATAAGTGGTATCAGTGCTTGCTGTATTGCTCTTAAAACCCATTTTACAGCAATCCTTGCCATACAAAAAGAGACTTTCCGCAAGGAAAGTCTCTTTTACTAATTGCTAAAAGCTAAATTCTAACTATTCATGAAACCTTCAAGATTATCCTTGGTAATGCGGAATGCCTTGCCAACCTTCTTGGCTTTCAGGCTTCCATCCTTGATCGCTTCAAGAATATCATCCTCGGTCACTTTCATAAACCTGGCCGCTTCGGCAGGGGTCATAATGTCAGGCATGGTTGTGCCGGCAGAGCCGCCGCCACCGCCAGATGATTGCATACCGCCCTGCAGAGCCTGTCCCATCAAATTACCAATGCCCATGCCAGCGCCAATTCCTGCGGTAAGCCCGGCACCGCCGTTTGAATTGTTTGCAGCTTCACGCATGGCATCCGCCGCTTGCAACTGGGCATATACACTTGCGTCAAGCACAGCGCGTTCGCGCAATTCTTGTACAGCCCGTTCACTCGGTTTAAGGCCGCCAATGTAGAAGGTTTTCAGTGTAAGGCCGATGGCTTCAAAATCATCTTTGGCTTTTGCACGAACTGACGCACCGACCTCCTCGAACAAGCTGCTTAATTTGGAAGTCAGATCAACCTTTTGGGCGGTCTCACCAAGCACATCGCTTAACTTTGAGACGAGAATATCGCGCAAGCGACCTTCAATTTCTGAAGAGCGGTATGAGCCTGTTGCGCCAACAATTTGTGTAACAAACTGCTGCGGGTCTTTCACCTGGAAGGAATACGTACCAAAACCAGTCAGCACCTGCCAGCCAAGACCAACGCCCGGAGTTGGCACCAAAATTGAAGACGAGGTTCCCCATTTCTTGCTTGCAAATTCCTTGCGCGCAACAAAATATACTTCTGCAGGGAAGGGGGTGCGGTCATTAAACGCCTTGCCAATGAAATCGATCAGCTTCGGAATATTCGCAGTGGTAATTGTATGTCGCCCCGGCTTAAACACATCCAACGCCTGGCCATCTCGGAAGAACACCGCACTCTGGCTTTCACGAACGATCACCTGTGAACCAATGCGATAATCACCGATCCCTTCCTCAGGGAAGCGGTGTACGATCTCATCGGCCATTTCATTTGGGTATTCAATGACATCAAAAATTCTAGCCATATTTCTCTCTCCTTTTAGTGGATAACGTTCAAATTATAGTCGAACTGACTTTCGGGTACAAGAACCGTATTTCCTATTTCTTTACGAATTCCACGCCGATTCGTTTCACTCGCCAATATGAATTTTCAACCGAACGCTTTGTCTTTTTCCCAAACAGCGGCTCTTTCCGCGCCTTGGGCTGGTCGTCGTTTAATTTGATTTCCCTACCCGTATCATTTGCCTCCTCTATCCCTCCACCAATCGAGTGCCGCACGCCTGACAGAACAAGGCATCGGATGTGTGACTTCGCTTGCATTTGGGGCATACACGAGGCAGTTCCGTGGCTAGGGGCGCACCGCACCCATTGCATTTCTCAAGATCCGAGTCATTGGTTGTTCCGCAGAATGCACATATTTTCGGATTCTCTGGGGCGTTTTTTTCACCGGCTAACGAACGGGTCAGCGAACAAATATCATTGATCGCATTCCAAATCTGCGGTGTGATATTTTCCTGCTTCAATTCTCCAACAATATCCGGGAGCATTGCCAGCAGAGAAAGCGGGCTATTTGCGGCACGTTCCAACATCTCGCTTGCATCTGCGGTGCGGTCTAGCCAATCGCGCTCACGGCTCATTGTTACCAGCACACCGCCTTCCGTATCTGCAATGTGAACAGTAACAGGCGTTCCATGCTTTGACCCTATTTGTACCAGTGACGTATCCCCTTGTGATTGAATTTTCGTACGACGTTGCCGATCATTGAACCTCGCTGCAAGTTGATCTGCCAGAGCCGCCGCTCGAATTCCACCATGAAACATGCGCTGATTCGTCGGTAATGTCATCCTTATTTAGCCCTTCATTTGTTTCCCTGTAGCTTTTTCTCGTATCATCAGAATTTCAGCCATAATGCTAACTGCAATTTCTTCTGGCGTTTCTGCTTGCAATTCAAGCCCAATAGGCGAATGAACTCGCGCGATTTTTTCTTCGGAAACACCTTTTTCTTTTAGTGATTTCACTGTAGTTGCCCAGCGGCGGCGCGAGCCAATTACGCCAATGTAACCCGCAGCGGAATGTAGAAGCGGAGTCATCCCTGCTGCATCCACGCTGGAGCCGCGGGTTGTCAAAATCAGGATGGTACGCTTGTCAATTTGGATATGCTCAGGGAGTTTGTCCATTGTAATGGGGTAATAAGCATCAGCGCCGGGGGTTGTTTCTGGGGTGCAGAATTCAGCCCGATCATCGCTTACTGCCACGCGATATCCCAGCCACTTTGCGAGATGGACAACAGCTTTCCCCACATGTCCGGCGCCAATGACAACGAGCAGCGGGGGAGGAAGGATCGGTTCCACAAATACCTCCACCTGACCACCGCACACGCCGGGGTCGCCGCGTGAAGGGTCAGCCATGTTGTAATGTAGAAGACGTGTCTGCCCATCGCTGATTGCCATCCACGCTTCGTCTAATACACGGTGTTCCAGGTCGCCGCCGCCAACCGTGCCGATAAATTTCCCATCAGGATATACGAGCATCTTGCTGCCTACATGCCGCGGCGTGGACCCTTCGCTTTTTGTCACTGTGCAAAGAGCGGCAGACCCAAAATTCTTTTCGAGTTCGGAAAGGGCTTGAAAAATTGAATGATTCATGTTTGAAGGCAGAGACACAAAGAACAGTATCTTTGCAATTATTTAGCTTTCCAATAAACCTAATACGGCAGGTAGCAACTGTTTCTTTCTCGAAACTACGCCTTTTGCATCACGTGTCTGGTCGGGGAGCGGCGGATATGGTAGGTCATTTAGAATGGCAGGAGCGTTTGATGAAAGAAGCAGCCGGCTTGTACCGCGCACCACGTCTGTAACTAGGAGCATGGCAAAGTCGAGGCCGCGTTTGTCGCGCAGGTCGTTCAAGGCTGTTTGCAGGGGGGCAAGGTGTTCTGTCAATTGAAGGAGGTCTGTCACTTCAGCTTGGGCCACGGCAAATTTGAAACCGCCGCCTTCAAATGGTTTGATGTCAGTGCTGACAATTTCTTCGGGCTTGCGATTGGAAAGTCCGGCTCCGGCGCTGAGCACAGCTTTGCCATAGGATTCGAGAGTCTCGCCTTTTAGTGGGCTTCCACCAACGAAAGCCCAGCGGGCAAGGCGTTCGGCTGCGTCTTTGTCTCTCTGTGTGGTGGTGGGAGATGTCAGGATGAGAGTATCAGATACCAGTCCAGCAAGAAGCGTACCTGCCAGCGGGGGCGGCATGGAGAGTCCTGCTTCGGCGGTTAGTTCAGTCACCAGCGTAGAAGTTGATCCGACTGTGTCTACAGTGAAGCGGATGGGTTGATGTGTGTACGGGTTTCCAAGACGATGGTGATCGAGGATCTCAAGCAGTTCGGCTTCTTCAAGCGCGGCGATGGCTTGACGCGATTCATTGTGATCTACAAGGATGATCTTGAGACGTGGCGGGTTGAGAACTTCGCGCTGGTTGGCAATTCCTACATACATGCCGTTCTCATCCACAACCCAGTAATCGTTGAATTCATCTCGCAATAATTTGTTGAGCGAATCTCGAATGTGAGCGTTTGCCTGATATTTCGGGACAGTGGTGTCAGCGGCGTCGCTGCATTTTGCTGACATCATTTCTCTCACGGTAGCATCACCAGGGCGTGGGCCAAGAGTATCTGTGAAATATTTGAAGAGGCTCATGCCGTTAATAATGCCATAGGGCTTTCCGTCTTCGTTAACGACTGGGGCAATACCGCCAGTTTTGCTTGCGAGGGTCCACGCAGTGCCAAGTTGCGAATCTGGGCGGATGGTATCAAGCCTTCGCATTACTGAACCAAATCGAGGGGAGGCGTCTGTAAGCAGAGTTGGGGCTTCGATGTTGACAGTTTTTAATACCCAGGCTGTTTGTGCATTAAGTGCTCCGGCACGGGCAGCGGCTGTATTTGCGCCATCGCGTTCTCGCAATAACCATGCGTAGCCCATTGCAGATGCAATTGAGTCTGTATCGGGGTTGATGTGGCCTATTACATAAATTGGGTCGGACATTTGATTCTATTTTCTCCAGCTGCATTCAGATTTCTTTTATATATATGATTATATCTCGCCTTTTTCGACAAGTCCTAAAAACAGATTGACGATATAGGGGTCGAAATGCTTTCCGCTTTGTTCAATGAAATAGGATATTATTTTTTCGCGCGACCATGCTTGATTGTAGGGACGGTCTGAACTGAGGGCATCCCAAACATCTGCTACTGCGAATATCCGTGCGGAAAGTGGAATGTCTCTTCGCTTTAGCCCTTGCGGGTACCCTGTTCCATCCCATTTTTCGTGATGGGAATAAGGAATTTCCAGGGCTTTTTTCAAGAATGGTATGGGTGAAAGCAGGTCGTATGCTGTTTGTGGGTGTTTCTGAATAATAAGACGCTCTTCATCGGTAAGTTTGCCAGGCTTGCGCAGGATCTCATCGGGGATGCTCATTTTTCCAATGTCATGCAGGATCGCACCACGGCGGATTTGTTCAATATCCTCTTCTGGTAGTTCCAATTTTTGGGCGATCAGCAAAGTGGATTTTGTTACCCGCCGCGAGTGACCTTCTGTTTCCTTGTCTCTTAATTCGAGAGCACGCGCCCAGCCTTCCAGTGTGGTGTCGTAGGCTTCTGCCAACTCTGAAGTGCGAGCTCGAACGCGGTTTTCCAGCTCTGTGTTGAGTTTCCGAAGTTCCTGCTCCAATTCCTTTAGCGCGGTAATATCATGCGAAATATAGATGCGCCCGGTCATCTCCTTGCGGGCATTGTATAGCGGCCATACAGTTAATTCATAGTAGATGTGTTTGCTTCCAATATCAAAAGTTGCTTCGGCTCGCGCATAAGAGACTTGTGTGTACAGTTTGATCGGGATGGGAAAGTCATCAAACACATCCCGTGCGGCTCCACCTATTACTTCTTGCGCTGTTCTTCCGAGCAATGCCAGCATGGATGAATTAATATCTACGATATTGCTCTTGTTATCCAGAATTACTACAGGTTCCACCATCGCTTCAAATACTTTGTCTCTTCCAATAGGCATCACTTCAAAAATACGGAAGCGGTAGAAACCCCAGGCTAAAATAATATTGCTGATTGCAGTTGTAAATGGAGATGCATCTCGCTGGGGAGTGAGGGGAATCCCTATTAATGAGAGGATCGCACCAAGGATCGGGATAAGGACGCCAATCGTAATTATGATGACTTGACCGCGATATAAGTGATGAGGATGTAGAATTCGGATAAACAGTAAAGCGCAACAAAAGAACGCAAGGCCATATCCATATACGGCATAGAGAAGTACAACAGGTGAATAGTCGTAAATAAGCTCTGAGAACAATACATTTGGCGTAATGTGAGGAGCTTGATAGATCAGGTGGTGCCAGGTATCAGTCAATGCCAGAATGGCAAAGATAATTGGCACAATGGTGGAAAGCGCCAGCATTCGGCGCGGATAACTGATTTTATACTCTGTATATTGAACTACAAAAACAGGAAATGCAATTGTTGGGAGTGCCAATGCAAGCCATTGAAAATTTTCCCAGAATATTTTTTGGTTTAGTTCCGGGCTGCTCAACTCAAAAATATAGCCAAGGATATAGAGACTCTCCCCAAAAACATACCAGAGAAATGCCACTGACCCTGGGGCGCCACGCTTAGTCCATACATACCACAACACCCCCAGGGATATTCCTAGGGATGCAATATATGGCAGGAGGTAAATGATTTCGGTGGAGTTCATTAGTACGTTGCTATTTTACCTTTGAGTGGAGAGCAGGCGGCAGTTGAAAACATTACAACTGCCGCCCAGTTATTTTATTTTCGTAATGCTCGCCACACACGTTCCGGCGTGACGGGGTTCTCATCCACATTTGCCCCAATGGCATCCAAAATGGCATTGCCAACAGCAGGAGCGACACCATCCATGGGGATTTCAGCCACAGCTTTTACACCAAACGGGTGGCTTGGTTCAAAGGTCTCCACGAAAATGGTTTCCAACTCAGGCATTTCATCCGAACGGAAGAGATGATAGCGGTCAAAATCTCGTTCGATGGCGTTACCTTTATCGTCGTAGCGCATTTCTTCAGTGACAGCGTATCCGAGAGCTTGGGTCATGCCGCCTTCGATCTGTCCTGAAGCAGTGAGTGGATTTACGATCACGCCTGAGTCTATTGCCATGACGAGCCGGTCAACCGTGACCTGGCCTGTTTCTGTATCGACGGTTACTTCCGCAAATTGAGCAGCGAATGGAGGCGGCGAAACGGGCGAGACATAGCTAGCCACGCCCATAATTTGTTCCTGATTGTTTTTGTGGAGAGTATCCAGCGCCACTTCAGCGTGACTTACAGATCGTCCATCGGGTGCAATGGCTTGACGGTTTGATAATCGAATAGTCGAATATTCGGATTCAGGTAGCCCCAGCATCTTTGCTGCACGGACCTTGATTCTTTCTGCTGCGATCTTGGCTGCGTTGGTTGCGGCTGTGCCAGAAATATAAGTTGTTGAAGATGCGTACGCGCCTTTGTCAAACGGCGTGAAATCAGTGTCTGACGAATAGCAAATGATGTCTTCCACAGGCACGCCCAGCACTTCAGCGGCCATTTGCGCGAGAACGGTGTCTGAACCTGTTCCCAAATCAGTAGCGCCGACTAAAAGGTTGAACGAACCATCGTCATTCATCTTGATGGATGCGCCGCCCATATCGAGGTATGGGATGGCTGTCCCTTGCATGACCATCGCAACGCCGATACCTTTTCGGACAGACGATGGACGATGGGCGGTGGACGATGGTCTGCGGTCTGTGGTCAATCGTCCCGCGCGCCATTCCTCATTCCCGAACTTATCATCCCAATTGATTGCAGCGCGGCCTTGTGCTACGCATTGTTCCAAACCAACCGTATGGATAATTTCCGGGCGTGGCTCGCGACCTTCATTCCATGCGGTTGAGAAGGGGTGGTATTCGCCCGGGTGAATGGCGTTCTTCAGGCGGAAGTCAATTGGGTCGAATCCCATGGCGCGGG
>CAZHOX010000085.1:0-13390 GCA_964534345.1 uncultured Anaerolinea sp. | reverse complement strand
GTTGGCCAGACCAGTGAAATAGATTATTTGGTTTGAAATAAAAATTTGTAGAAAAGGAGTAAACGAATGGAAGTAAATAGTGTACTAAGCAGTTATCAAGTTACTGCGAATACAGCCGGTGCAAATACTGCAAGAAGTAACGAACTCGATTCGAGTCAGTTCATGCAGATTCTGCTGGCGCAATTGACGCACCAGAATCCGCTGGAGCCGATGGACAATGCCGAGATGATGTCTCAGTTCTCGCAGCTCAATTCGCTTCAAGAGTTGCGCGGCATCAATTCCTCGATGGAGTCTGTTTCTGCAGCAAGCCAGACCACATACATGACCAGCTTGATCGGCAAGACAGTGAAAGCCAGCCGCGCAGATGGAAAGGTTATTGAAGGCGTGGTGGAAGGTGTGGTTACAGATGTTGAGAGTCCTCAGGTCCTCATCGGTGATGAACGGGTGGATCTGATCGATGTTCTCGAGATAAAGGCAGAATAATTATGGCAGATCCATTTCACGTTCAACTCGGACGGGTAAATGGGGTTGGCGCACAGCCTGCTACTCAGGCCAGTACGGTCACGTCCAGCGCATCCACCACAGCTTCCTCAACAGACAGTTTGAGCTTTCTGGAAACACTGGAAAATGTTCAGCGCGTCCGCTTCTCGAACCACGCGCAAAGCCGAATTCAAAGCCGCGAGATCAACATGAACAGCGAGAATGTCAACCGTCTTTCAGATGCAATTGACAAAGCTGAGAAACGCGGCGGGAAATCATCGCTTGTGATGGTGGATGATCTGGCCTTCATTGTCAACGTCCAGAGTCGCACGGTCGTCACAGCGTTGGATAAAGATCAGCGTGGCGAAGGTGTGTTCACCCAAATAGACAGCGTCGTTTTTGCCGACCCCGCAAACGATAGCCCGAAGTCGTCAATCGATATAAAAGGATAGTTCGTTCTTTCAAACCCAATTCAATTCAGGCTGGCCCTCCTGGAGGAAGCCTGAAAACTAACCAATAGGAGAAAATATAATGATTCGCTCAATGTTCACCGCTATTAGTTCTTTGAACCTGCACCAGAAATACCTCGATGTCGTTTCCAACAATTTAGCCAATGCAAATACCAATGGGTATAAATCCAGCCGTGTGATGTTCCAGGATCAGTTCGCTCAGATGCTGGCTCCAGGGGCAGCTCCCTCTGCAACGCAGGGCGGAGTCAACCCCACTCAGATCGGTCTTGGTGTCGGAATGGGTTATGTTTCCCCCGACTTTACACAGGGTACGCTTCAAAGCACGGGCCGCAACCTTGACCTTGCTGTGGAAGGTGATGGCTTCTTTGTCTACGGGCAGGATGCCGGCCGCCGCTATTCACGCGAAGGCTCCATGGGTCTTGATGCAGAAGGCTTCCTCGTCAATGCAGCTACGGGCATGCGCACACAAGGCTGGCTCGCTGATGCAACTGGCGCAATTGATACGAATGCCACCGTGGATGATATTCAGATCGATACAAGCAAGTCTCTTGCCAAAGCCACAGAAAATGTGTATATGGGCGGCAACCTGAGCGCGAACACAGATGGCGCCGGCACCGTCAATGTGACAATGGGTGTGTACGACTCGCTCGGCGCATTGCAACAAGCTGCGGTTCGTTTCACTCGCGGCGGCGTAGCAGGCGCCCCAACCAATGTATGGACCTGGCAGGTGATGGATACGTCCGTGACTCCCGCTGTGGCCGGAACTGGCACTGGAACCGTCACCTTTGATGTGAATGGACAGATCGACGCCGCAAACCCGCCGACAGTTGGTACTGCTGCGACGATCCCCGGCTCCGCTGGTTCCACCACCCCGATCCCTGTGACCCTTGATTTCACCAAGATGACTCAGTTGACCGCAACCACCAGTGCAACCGTCACCAGTCAGGATGGCCTCGCGGCTGGTTCCGTAACTGATGTATATATTTCGCCCAATGATGGCGCGGTCTCTCTTGTGTACTCGAACGGTTTGTCTGAGCAGATCGGACAGGTAGCATTGGCTCGCTTTGCGAATGCTTCCGGTTTGATGCAGAGTGAAGGCACGACCTTCATGGCAGGCCTGAATTCGGGTGATGCGCAAATCGGTGCTGCATCCAGCGGCGGACGCGGCGCAATTGCCTCCGGCCACCTTGAAGCCTCCAACGTGGATATGGCGCAGGAGTTCACGAACATGATCCTTGCCCAGCGCGGCTTCCAGGCTTCCTCTCGTGTGATCACGACTTCCGATGAAATTCTGCAAGAGCTTGTCAATTTGAAGCGCTAAGCGTAACAATAAAAATCCCCGATACCAAATGGCATCGGGGATTTTTTGTTTCCGTAGTCACGACTTTAGTCGTGTATATGTGGCATAGGCGACTGAAGTCGCCACTACGGAAAAATTATTTTTGAACTTTGTTCGTCACACGATAGACGTATGCCAACACCTGCGCGACCACTTGATAAAGTTCAGGCGGAATCTCTTCGCCGAGATTAACCGTGGATAGGGCAGAGGTTAGCGCGGTGTCTTCGTAAATTGTGATGTTATGTTTTTTTGCTTCGGCAATGATTTGTTCTGCAACCTTGCGCTGGCCGGTGGCAACCACTCGCGGAGCGCTGTCATTTTCCGAGTTGTATTGCAGCGCGGTTGCCATCAAAGGCTTGGCTTCGTTTTCGTTCTGACGCTTGATCCTGAATCGTTTGTATCCCATTTTAGATCTCGATATTCACGGTCATCAGGTTGATGTTGCCTGTGCCATGTTGAAGTCTGCTGAATGGCTGTGGAGTTTCCACATCCACTTGAAAATCTTTGAGGGTGTAACCAATTTCGGTAAGTGCATCTGTCAATGAAGGCAATTCATTTTGCGCCTGTTCACACCACGCGAGGTCTGGCGACCTCACCAAAGTTTTGACCTGTTTGCCTGTGAGTGCAAGATCCACTTCCACGGTTTCATTGGGCTCAATATCCACTTGCAGAATCAGGCGGGTGTTGGCATTTTCTTTTGGCTCTCGGGCAATACGCAAGCGTACCGGTAAAAATTTTTCTTCTGTTTGTTGTTGCCTGCTTTGAATCATGAATCCGATCTCAGCCCATTCATCATATCCGCGTGATGGGTCAGGTTTCACATTCATGAGTTGTTCGCGGTGAATATCTTTTAGGAATTCGTTGACCTCATGAGCGGCATCCTGTTTTTCTGTTTGTTCCAGTGTCTGCATTAATTTCATCAAGGATGTTAGATTTTTTTCGGCAATATGTTTTTCGCTTTTTTGGATTTGCTTTAATAAGGCATTCTCCAGTGATTGACCAAACGCCTCGACCGCCGCCTTGAGCTGGTCTGCCAACTGGGAGGAGTTCCCGTCCGCTGTGAGAATGAGTGAGCGTAGAGTCTGTAAGTTGGTGGTGAGTTGTTGGAGGAGTTCTTCAGGGATTTCCTGACTTGCCGCTTGGGCGAGAGTGTTCATCAGCTTGGATAATGCCTGGGCTGTTTGAGCAGGCTGCCGCGCGGCAAGAGCGAGGCTTTGCGCCGTCACTGGCAGGCCGGCAGATTTCATCGCCGCGGCTAGATCGGCATCCGCTTCACTTAAATTCCCATATTCTGAAAGCGCGTTTTTTAATTCGCTGAGTAACTCAGGCGTAACGGGTAACTGCTGTTTGATCAGGGCGCGGGTCAGTGTGAGGTTGGTGGCAGTGGTGGGGAGGTTGTTGCTTTCGAGCATTCGCTCGGCAAGTTCAGGGCCGTTTGCAACGATGCCAACGATAACAGGCTGGGCCTGTTCACTTCTTATGAACTTGAGCGTGATAGATCGATCGGTCAATTGGGTGACGATGAATTGTGCGCTGGGTTGAGATGCGAGAGTGGCGGCTTGGTCTGTGGAGGTGAGTTGGGCAACAACGGGGTGACCATCCACTTCTAAAATTGCGGTTGTGCCTGTTACTGAGACGATCTGGGCTGTGACACGTTGAGAAATACGAAGACCAATATTTTGGTCGATCGTGTTGTTGATCGGCGAAATTGAAATAGGCCCGGGAAAACTCATGAGCTTATCTTATGCCTCAACCTGTTTGCAAGTTGATTTCAGCGATGATTGGCTTTGTTGTTGTACAGGTCTTCAGAAAGAATGCGAAGGTCTTTGATGATCTCAGATTGGCGATGAGAAATGTATTGCAGGATGACCATGCGGCTTAGGTCTTTGAAAAACACCTGGGCGTTGACGCGATAGCGTTTTAATTCTGCTTCTGGGCGAACAGCAATGATCCTTCCGCTTGCTTTTATGACGATCTGTCCATCTGCCCCGCTTTGTGGGGGTAGGCGGAATGGAGCTGTAACTTTTCGGGTTTCGCTTGCCATGCGCTGTTGCGGCTGGGTCTTTTTCATTTTTCGCGCCACAAAATCTGGGATTGTAATGGTCATTGTAAATTCATTTCCTGGCGCGGCTAGGCGGGCGGGGAATAAAAAGTCATCAAAAAAGACGCTGGCTCCATTGGCTGAAATATCAGCCAGCGGCGTGACGAAATCATAGGCGGAACCCCTGAATTGGATGGAGACAACAAGCGGGTCATCAGGCTCAACCCGTATTTGTTCGCGCTTTCCAATATTATTTTGGGCAACTTCAAAATTTGTCAGAACTGCATAGTTTTGTGCCAGGTTCAAGCTTTTTACTGCGGAGCGAATGACGAAAGGAAAATCATCTCCTTGCAAGTAAGACTCACCCTGATAATATAAGCAGGCAATGTGGTTTTTACTGCCAGGTACTTGAATTTCAGAAAGACCAACCGAAATAATATTGGTATCGTAAGAGATGGGCAATCCCTTGTAGATATTCAATAATCGGATGGTCGATTGATTTCTAGAAAGTTGTCTTAATAGTTGTAATAAGTCCATGCTGGGTAGGAGGTGGAGCTATGTTTTGGATTTTTCGTTATATTTTTTTTGACAATAAATTATGAACCTAATGTTGCTGAGGTTGGATCAATGGGGACATTGTTCTTGCGGATCTCATAATGCAGGTGTGGTCCGGTGGAATTTCCAGTATTTCCAGAGAGGCCAATTGTGCTTCCAGCGGTTACAGAATCTCCTACCGATACGGGAATGTTGGAAAGATGTGCGTAGTAGGTTTTGTACTCTCCGTTTTCTACAATTACCAGATTCCCGTAGCCTTGGTTATTCCAGCCTGCATAAGTAACCTTGCCATCCATGGTCGCTTCTACTGGCGTGCCAACCACTACGCCAAAGTCGAGACCGTTGTGGCCGGGATGATAGTTTTGAGTTAATACCCCGCCAACAGGACGGCCTGATGGAATTATTTTTGACGTTTGTTCGGCAGAGGTTGAAGTGTTTGTTGAGGTAGTTGCTGTTTGCACGCCGTCTGTTGAACTGTCAATATCCATCTGGCTTTCCACCAGTTTCTCCAACAAAATGATCATCAATAAAGGCGTCATCATGTCTCCAATTCCGGAGCTGGATTGCTGCTCCAGGGAGGAGCCGCCGCTTGTGAGCATCATGGTCGACATAATATCTTTGAAGGAAGATAGGAAGTCAGATGTTGAAGAAGCGGTGCTTGTTGTTTGTGTGGATAACCCTGTAGTACCCAAGGCAGAGGAAGTTTGGTTAATGCTATTGATCATAGTGCTCCCATTCTAAAATTGAAGCCGAATAATGTAAGTAAACTGCGCATAAAATTCCTATTATTTGGGCATAAATTGTTTATCTCTTCTTTACGCAATTTTCAGAAATGATTTATAGGATAAGACTTGTCAATAAACTATACTCATCAAAGTTATAGATGGAAGTGCAGTTTGTTTTGTAATGCTCTGTGTCTATCGTGAAAAGATATGCTTGTTTAGATAGTCTACATTGGTGATGCCATGCAACCCGAATTGAAAGTTCGAAAAATTTTAGGAAAAACATACCTGAATGAGAATCGTCTTGCTGATGCATTGGATGTTTTCAGCAAGATCCTCATGGATTACCCGGATGATGTTGAGACGCTTCACATCCTTGGGAATTTTTACCTTGCCAGCGGAGATGGAAAAACTGCCAAAAAAATCTACTTGCGCGCCATGCAATTGGACCCTGAAAATAAGGTCATCCAGCGGCAGGTGAACCTTGCGGAAGAGATGGGTGATACAGGTTTGGAAGAACCCATCCCAACCGATCTTCCTGCGGTAGCACGGTTGCTTCAGCGTTTAACGGGTAAGGCTCAGGTCGTTAGCGAAGCTGATATTGTGCGGGCTGCTGAACTGCTTGAGAAGATCATAAACAGTGAAAGACCTGCGGAATTGGTCGCTATTCATTTGGATGAGATCGATGATCTCTTGCCTGCTCTTATTGAGTTGAATATTCGGCAAGCCTATGCCGATGGCCGTCCCGAACTTGCCGAATCTTTGCGTGGTTTACAACTTAATATTGATTACCAGTTGACTGCAAAAGAAGGTAATTCAGCCTCTGTGGATACAGGTAATGATTCTTCCAATTCTCGTTTCAATGGCAACATCCTCTTTCTGTTGCCTGATCTGGAAAAAAAGCCCAGCAGGGTGGCTCTTTTAAGATCCACATTGGAGGCTCAAGGCTGTTGTATCTCTGAAAAGAGGGAATATATTGCCTCTCGTGATGCCAGACCAGATGTTGTGATCACAAGCAATCCACATTTGAATCCTGTTCTTGTTGACAGCCTGTCTCTGTTATCTCAAAGCGGTGTACCGATCATTTTGGACCTGGATACTGATTTTGAAAAGCAGCCCATTTCTCACCCTGAATACAATACAAAAGGGCTGGGCACTCGTGCAAGAAGCAATGCCTATACTTCAGCAATCTCGCTGGCGAAGACAGTAACTGTCCCATCTGAGGTGAATGCAAATTCTTTGATGAGTTTGGTGGAGAATGTTCAAGCGATTCCAGACGGGTGGTCCAGCCAGAACAAGCTATGGAAAAAAGATTCCCCTCTGCGGAATACCATCAATATTGGCTGGGTAGGCACAAATGCCCAACTGGAAGACCTGATCTTTATTCGCCGCTTCATCATCCGCATTATTCGTGAGTTCCCCAATACGCGGGTGGTCATTATTGGAAATCCACAGGCGTATCGCTTGTTTGAAAATTTGCCCGATAACCGCAGAATGTATTTGCCCGCGGTAGCCCATGAAGAATTCCCATACTTATTAAGTCAGGTGGATATTCTTTTGGTTCCATTGCGCAGCACGCCTTACAACCTATCTCTGCCAGATACGCTTCTCATGGAAGCTGGCGCAAAAGGTATTCCGTGGGTGGCGTCGCCTATTCCATCTTTCCAAAGCTGGCAGAAAGGCGGTGTTATCTCTGAATCTCTTGATGAATGGCATCTAAATATCAGGCATCTGGTGATGGATGAAGAACTTCGCAGAAGGCTGGGCAGAGAAGGCCGATCTGCCGCAGAAGCAAGAGAAATGAATCAGATTGGAAAAATATGGTTGGAATTGATCAACCAAGTGTCCCGGCCAGAGGCGGCTCTTTTATCTTCTGTTGAAAAAACAATCCCATCGTACCTGGGGTATTAACGTGAAAGTTACCTATATCTATGCCGATCGTCCGGCAGATCAAATCAGAATTCAAGTTCGCTGTAAAAATATGGCGGATGCAATTAATCGAACTGGCATCCATCATGCCAACCTGCTGGATTTGAATTCGTTTATTCAGAATACACCACAATCTAAAAAGATTTGCGGCGAGTCAGATTTGCTGATCATTTATCGTTATATCTATGGGCCGGTTCTTACTGCCATTCAGTATTGGAAGGCACGAGACAAAAAAGTGATTATCGATTTTGACCAGGCTTTCAACTTTCTTACAGCTAATAAACCTGCCTATTCATTTTGGTATGAAGGAATTCCGTTGGATGGGCTCGATTTTGAAGATGCAACCATTATTGACCCAACGCCCATTGAGCAGTTCAAATGGGGGCTTGCCCTGGTGGATGGCGCAACTGTGCCGTCTGCCCGGCTTGTAGATGATTGGTCACGCTTCACTACTGTTTATAAAGTTTTAGACTATATCAACACGCATCATTATCCAACATCAGATCATACACACGGGAATGAGATTTGGATCGGACCAGGAAGCCGTGTGGATTGTGATTGTTTTGAGAAAAGCGGCTTGCGTGCTGCCATGGAAAATATTTGTCGCCTATGCCCTCAAGTGAGACTCGTGTTGGTTGGAATGGAGGGAATATCCAATACGATTAATATCCGGCCGGAACAACGAAGGGAATATTCCCTGCATTCTTTTGAGGATTGGGTGGATATTTCGCTTCATTTGGACGTTGGGCTGATGCCTGTTTCTGGGGAATATGATCTTCGCTTGAGCTCGTATGACTTGCTTGAGTTTATGATCTCAAAAACCCCATGGATCGCCAGTGAGGAAATGAACTTTCAAAACCTTTCGCAATATGGGCAATGGGTTCGGAATACACCAGAGGCTTGGGAAAGCGCAATCTTGCGTACGATAGAGCAATTGGATGCATACCAAAGAAAAGCAGTTGGTGAACCATTTATGTTTGCTCTCAATCAGGATGTAGGAGCGAACATTTCGAGAATATTGAAAGTCTATGATTCTATTATCCGCCATTAGGAACAAGGTGCAAAATGACCGATTCAAGTTCAAACCCAAAACTAAATGCTGAAGGTTGGGAGGTTGTCCCGAAATCTCCTCATAAAATAAAGCCACCCTCTTTGATCGAAATCCCCGCAGGTGAATTTTTGATGGGTACGAGCGACAATGATATTAAGTTGTTACAAATCAAGGAATCGGATTGGGCGTATGAGTGGTCAGACAATGATCTGTTTACTGCTGAACAGCCTCAGCATGTGGTTTCTTTGCCTGCTTTTGAGGTAGCTCAATTTCCGGTGACCAATGCTGAATATTACACATTCATTTGGGATAACGGGCACCGCATCCCGCGTAACTGGCCCGGGTACACCTTTCTCGAAGGGACAGATGATCATCCTGTGGTTGGAGTTTCCAAAACGGATGTGGAAACATATATCCAATGGATTAATGAAAAGACCGGAATGACGTATCGTCTTCCAACTGAGGCAGAGTGGGAGTATTCTGCACGTGGAGGTGATGGGAGGATTTTCCCTTGGGGAAACACATTTGACCCCTGGCGTTGCAATACAGTGGAAAGCCTGAAGAAGGGCACCACACCGGTGGGCTTTTACTCGCCCAGTGGCGATAGTGTTTTTGGTGTGGCAGACATGGTTGGGAATATATGGGAATGGACCCAGTCACTATTTATGCCATATCCCTACCGACCTAATACAAATCGTGAAGAAGCAAAACCTAACGGGCGTTATGTGGTTCGGGGAGGCGCCTGGTATTATTCACGAAAACTGGCTCGTTGTGCTGTGAGAGAAGGTGTATTGCAAGACCATCTTTCGCCATCCATAGGGTTTCGGCTGGCCCGATCCATTTAGTTAATCATTTTCGTTTTGTTGAATTTCCGGCAGAGTAACAATAAATTTTGTGCCTTTGCCGGTCTTTGTTTCAAAGTCGATCGTGCCGTGATGTTCTTTAATCACTTGAAGGCTTACAGACAACCCCAGACCTGTCCCTTTACTGGCTTCCTTGGTGGTGAAGAAGGGTTCAAATATATGCTCTTGATGTTCTGGCTTAATGCCTTTGCCGTTATCTGAAAAAACAATGCGGTATTCATGATTCTCGTACCGTGTTGAAATTGATATGACTCCCTTTGCTCCTTCAATGGCACCCAGGGCGTTGATGATCAAGTTGATCCAAACCCCTTTTAATTGATTTTGATGGGCAACAATATTTGGCATATCCTGGCTTAGATCAAGCTTGACCATGACATTGCGATTCCTGATCTCAAAGTTTGCCATTGAAAGCGCATCCATGATCGTTTCGTTTAGGGGTATTTCTTCGAACTCTTCTCTTTTTTCTTTGCGTGCGCTTTTGAGCAGGTCTCCCACGATTTTTGCCGCTCGCACTCCGGCGGTTTCAATCAAATTGAGAGCTTCGGTTATATCTTCATCTGCATCAGCAAGATCACGCTGTAATAATTGAGCATTTGCAATAATTGCTGCAAGGGGGTTGTTAATCTCATGTGCTACATTGGCTGCCAGTTGACCAATAGTAGCCATTTTTTCTGATTGGATGAGACCCGCTTCAAGAACCCATTTTTCTGTGATGTCTTCATCAAACACAATGGCACGATTGATGACATCGGTGTTTTCCCTGATTGGGATGGTTGTGATTTCCCAGTGAATGAATGATTCTTTTGGTCCCCATTCTCTCAAATTACGAACTGCGGGTATTCCATCAAAAGCCTCTGAAACGCGGCAAAGCGCGCAGGGGGTAGAATTTCCATATAATCCTTCGTAACATTTCATGCCGACAAGTTCCTGCGGCGTTTTGTTGACCCGGGCGCTCCGATGATTGTTAATGATCATAATGGTGTAGGTGCGATCAATAACATAGATACAATTTGGGATATTGTCAAAGAATGTTCGCAATGTATTTCGAGAGTTAAGTATTTCCCATTGGCTCGCTTCCAGCGCCGCCTTGCTGATTGTTAGTTGGCGGGTATGCTCCATTGCAAATATGGCATTTGCCACACCTTTAACCATGAGCTGTAAAAACCTGGTTCGCCTGTCGTCTTTTGTGAAATCAAATAGAGGGTTGATAAATACCATTGCTCCCAAAAAATTGTTATTAACGCTTATGGGGGCCAGAATAATATTTCGGATCGGGTTTGTGAACAGATCGCTAAGAACTGGTTCTGTTTCGCCAAATGGATTGATACTATAGTCGATCATGGTAATGGATTGGGTCATGGAACTGCAGAGGTTGCTGCCTTTGATGAGAAATGTGCTCTCATGCTTCCATGCCGGTCCAGGACCTAATATTTTTTTTGTTGCCAGTTTTGTGTTTTCTGAATCGAACAATACCAGTATTGCTTCTTCAGCCTCAACATATTCTAGGATATGGCTAAGGGCATTTAGCTGTTTTGCGTTTTGATCTCCAAAATCATTTTGTTCGTTTACAAACGATTCGTAAAACTTTAATTCAATGGAATTGTATAAAGTCTGCTGCCTGTATTGATTTAGGCGGGTCATGTTCTGAACACGAAGGCGCAATTCGTGCCTGTCAAAGGGCTTCGTGACAAAATCATCCGCTCCAGCTTTTATCCCTGCCATCCGCGATTCCTGATCGTCCAACGCTGTGACAAGGACGATGGGCACCTCGGTTAGATAGGGCATAGAACGGAATTTTTTGCAGACCTCAAATCCGTTCATCCCAGGCATCATCACATCCAACAGAATAATATCCGGGCGAATCTCGGAGGCCATGGAAAGCGCTTGAGCCCCATTCTCGGCAAAATAAAGCTCATAATTCCCTGATGAGAGCATTGCCTCAATAGTGGCTCTTGAACTAGGCTCGTCATCTACAATTAATGCTTTCGGTTGGCTGGACATGAAATTAATCCTTTATTCTTTGTGATGTGATCGCTGGGCGATCCTCAGACTGCCATGGAGTGAGGTGTATTGGTACACATGGTCGTAAAAAGCAGTGTATTTATAAATGCCGCCAGGAATGGCGGCATTTTGTTTGAAAGTTGAAAGCTACTCTTCTGTTTGGATCGTATATCCATACCCCTGAACCGTCTTTATAAATACAGGGTTCTTTGGATTCTCTTCGATACATTCGCGGATGTTCTTGATGTGAACACGAACAAGATCGGCGCTTCCGGTATCAGATGGATAATCCCAAACTTCGTCCAAGAGGAGGGAAGGGGAGAAGATTTTATTGGGATGGGTCATCAAGTGGTACAAAAGAGTGTACTGAATGGGAGTCAGGCGAATTTTCCCTTTTGCTGGGCTGGAGAACATATATGTGCGTGTGTCCAGCGAGTATTCGCCAATGCGAATTACGGGGTCTGATTGATTTGCAGTGATCGGGCGGAGTTTTGGATCTGCGCTGCCCTTTTCAGTTTGTACTGCTGAATTGGGTTGAGAACGCCGCAATATGGCTTTTACTCGCAGCAGTAATTCATCTACGTTAAAAGGTTTTCCCAAATAATCATCAGCGCCAACGCTCAAGCCAACGATTTTATCCTCTACCTTGTTTTTTGCTGTCAGGAAAATAATAGGGACGTTCTTTAATAAAGCATCTTCTCTCATTTCTTTGCAGACGGTGTATCCATCCATGCCGGGCATCATTACATCCAGCAAAACCAGATCAGGGATTTTACGGCGGGCTGCTTTTAAACCTGCCACGCCAGTATTTACTACTTGTACATGATATTCACTTCCACGCAGGCATCTTTCAATCGTTCTTGCAACAAGACTATCGTCTTCTATTACTAATATGTTGGATGGGCTCATGTTTTTGATTTCTCCTTTTTCGTGTAATCATGAGGTTGTGTGGGTTTTGATGAGGATAATCTTGTTGTCAAAACAGGAAAAAACAAGCTGGGATTTGGTGGGTTTCAATAGCATTATACGCCGTTCATAATGGGTTCACTAGTATCATGTTGCTTGTAATGGTATTGAAACCTGGATATGATTTTCCCTGTTTGCCCAAATGAATTCAGAAAATAATTGCAGCTTGACTCGTGCCATTTTCTAGGTAATATGCTTGATAAGTTTTGTCCAATCCTAAAAAATTATGATAAGAGGTTTTCTTTATGTATCAATTTCCACCTTTTCCGCAAGATCGTGCGCGCATTGGTTTGTTAGGCGTGGCGTTCGATGAAAACTCTTCCTACAAACGCGGTTCGGCGCTGGCTCCGCAGAGGATTCGGGAAGCATTTTTCTGCGATTCTTCCAACCTTTGGACGGAGGATGAGACTTACCTTGGCGCTGACGGAATCTTCGCGGATGCGGGCGATATCACACCGTCAAAGGAGAAAATGCCCATTGAGGCCGAACAGGCCGCAGGTCAATTATATGAGGCGGGTTTGAAAGTACTGGCGTTTGGTGGCGATCATTCGGTCACATATCCCTTGGTGAAGGCGGCTGCGAAGCATCATCCTAATTTGAGTATTTTGCATTTTGATGCGCATCCCGATCTGTATGATAATTTTGAGGATAATCCAAATTCTCATGCCAGCCCGTTTGCTCGGGTCATGGAAGCTGGTTTGGCGAAGAGGTTGGTGCAGGTTGGGATCCGTACCATCAATGGGCATCAGCGGGAGCAGGCGAAGCGTTTTGGCGTGGAGGTGTTGACCATGCAAAAGTGGCAGGATGTGTTCAATCTGGAGTTTGATTCGCCGTTGTACATCACCTTTGACATGGATTGCCTTGACCCTGCTTTTGCTCCTGGCATTTCACACCGCGAACCCGGTGGACTTTCTACACGCGAAGCGTTGAGTGTGATCCAATCTGTGAAGGCAAATATCATCGGCGCGGATGT
>CAZHOX010000084.1:0-13446 GCA_964534345.1 uncultured Anaerolinea sp. | reverse complement strand
ACTCCGATCAAAATAGGGAGTGCCCCTCGCATTCCGGCAATAAAGTCCTTGTTTATTCGCATTTTTCTTTCACCATATTTCCTTTGGAATATTTGGGTGAGTATTCTACCTTCAAAACAGCAGCAACTTAACAAGTGAGTATTGAGTATTTGTGTTTTCAAGTCTGTAAAGAAAGAGAAAATGCATCCATGCTACAATAAAATACGCGAGCAAATCCGGTAAAAAAAATCGGCTACGCAAAGCTAATGGGTCTAGACCATGATTACCCGGCCGCTACAATTAAGTTTTTTTCAAAAATTCTAATTTGCGAGCCTGGAATCTATTTCAGGCTCGCTATTAATTAATTTGGAGTGTTGGTTCATGGAAAATAGGTCCCTTCTTCTGATTGATGATGATCCATCCTTATTAATTGGACTGGATGGGGTTCTCAAGTATGAAGGGTATAAGGTATTTACTGCCAAACATGGAAACATTGGCATAGAGATTGCCCGTGAGCAAATTCCTGACCTCATTGTTTGTGATCTGATGATGCCGCCTCCCAATGGGTTTGATGTACTCACCTCACTAAGCCAGGATCCAAAAACCAAGAATATCCCCTTCATTTTTCTTACAGCCCGTACGTCTGAAACAGATAAGGTACAGGGTTTACACCTTGGCGCTGATGACTATATTGTGAAGCCATTCCTTAAGAGTGAATTCCTTGCTCGGGTCAAGGCGGTACTACGACGTAAGCAAAAAAACATTGCCGAGCTGGGGGAAGTTACGAACCGTGAAATTAATGAACTACGCAAAGAACTTACTGACTTGGTGAGCGCATCTGAGGTGAACTGGGAAAAGTTTGTAGATAGCCTCGTCCATATGCTGGCATTAAGAGACAATGAAACGGAGGAACATGCATGGCGGGTAATGGAATTAACAGAAAAAACAGCAAGCGCACTCAATATTAGTGGCCCCTCGTTGCTCCATGTCCGCTGGGGCGCGATCCTGCATGATATCGGCAAAGTGGGCATTCCAGATAGTATTCTTTTGAAGCCGGGGGAGTTAACCCCTGAAGAACGCGCAGTAATCATGATGCATCCACAAATAGCCAATCAGATCCTTGAGCCGCTTGGGCTGCCTGCAGAGGCCCTGGAAATTCCACTGAACCATCATGAACGCTGGGATGGAACGGGGTATCCACTAGGATTGGCTGGTGAGAATATTCCACTCTCTGCAAGAATCTTTGCAATTATCGATGTTTGGGATGCATTAACACACGAACGTCCATATCGAAAAGCGTGGTCGCATACGCAGTCGATCAAGCATATCCGCGAACAATCTGGAAAGCATTTCGATCCAGTAGTAGTGGATGTCTTTTTAAATAAAGTCTTGCCGCTTGTAAAACACAGATAAAAATATGCTACATAACCCAAAAAATATTTTAGTTATAGATGATGAATATCATCTATTAGTTGGCGTAAAAGCCTTGCTCGAACATGAAGGCTATAAAACCATTGTCACAAACAATAGTGTATCCAGCATACAACTTGCAAGGGATTCCAAACCAGACCTGATCATCTGCGATGTGATGATGCCGCAAATGGATGGGTTTAAGGTAAGACAGACCCTCAATGAATATCCCGAGACCAAAAATATTCCATTCCTGTTTCTCAGTGCACGCATTTCGCAAACAGACAAATTAAGAGGGCTGAATACAGGAGCAGACGATTACCTCACCAAGCCTTTTGACCACCGTGAATTAGTAGCACGTATAACAGCCATTTTCAACCGCTATCACAAGGGGCAAGAGGATATGCGAAGAAAAATGGATGACCAGATATCTCAGTTTCAAAAAGAGATATCTCATAACATCAGCCACGAATTAAGGACTCCGCTGGCACAAATATTGCTTGCTCTGGATATGGTGTTGCGGGATAAATACAATTCTCCGGAAGATTTAAAACAATTTATGGAGATCGCGTTATCTCAATCCCGTAAATTAAATGGGATCATTGATGATCTGATCTTTATCAGCAACTATGACCGCGGCGAAGTAAATACTCTTCGTCAAAAGATCAACATCCAGTCTGATTTTAGTGAAGTCATCCAAATCCTCCAATCACAATACGCAGACAAAAATCTCAAAATTCAAGTCAATATTGCCCCAGATGTTGTCATCCATGCGCCTCGTCGCGAGTTTAGGCAGGTTGTTTATCACTTGGCAGATAATGCAGCCAAATTTTCACAGCCTTTGACTGATATTTTGATCGAGCTAGATTCAAATGGCGCTGGCGGATTTATCCTTACCATTACAGATCATGGTCCTGGAATACCACAAGAATTTGCTGAAGAAGTTTTTAAGAGATATTTTCAGATCAGTCAGGGAGATCGACGCACCCATAACGGTCTGGGAGTTGGCCTAACCATTGCACAAATCTTTTCCCAGGCACTTGGAGGAGACACCATTATCCTTCCAAGCAAACATGGATGCCGCATTCGCATGACCGTGCCACCCAACAAGCTTGATATACCATAAAGGATATGGTGGCTCAATGAAAAAAAACGCCATAACAAGATTTACATCTTCACTCATCCTTTTGATGATGTTTTTCAGCAGCAGTTGTTCTGCTACAAAGGAGCCGATCCGCATCGCTATCTCCGCCTGGGCCGGGGTGGAACCAGCCGAGCTGGCTGCTCAGCTTGGGCTGTATGAAAAACACAACGTGGGAGTGGAGATGGTACGCTTCTCTGCTTATAGCGACTCTCTCGAAGCGCTTCGTGACGGGAATGTGGATGCAGGCATGCACACATTAGATGACTCTCTGCGAAACATGGCGGTTGGCAGCGATGTACGGGTTGTTTTGCTAACCGATTATTCATTTGGTGGAGATGGTTTGGTGGCAAAGGCTGGGATTGAATCCCTGGCAGATTTAAAAGGAACCAGAATCGGCGTAGAGTTGGGAACCGTAGGGCATCTCTCCGTGTTAAAGATTCTTGAAAATGGCGGGATTTCCATAGATGAGGTAACGCTCATTAGTATTCCGGCATGGGAAATTCAGCAGGCAATGATAAATGGCGATATCGATGCAGGCGTAACATGGGAACCATACCTCACTGAAACTGCCAAATTAGTTAACGGCAAGGTCCTTATCACCAGCCGTGATTACCCCGAAACCATCATCACCACAATGACATTTGATGCAAAGGTCGTAGAAGAAAGGCCAAAAGATGTTCAAGCCGTCGTTGCTGCATATTTTGATGCCGTAGAATATATTAAACAAAATCCGCAAGATGCCTTTGAAATTATGGGAGCAGCGGAAGGGGTTAGTGCAGAAGAATTTGCGTCTCATGTGAATGGCATAAAATATCTGGATTTGAATGCAAATGCCGATCTTTATGGAACTGATTCAAATGGCAGAATTTACTCAGCCACACAAGAGATCAGCGATTTTCTGCTGGAAAATAACGTAATAAAAAACTCACCAGATGTTCGCACGATGTTAAATTCACAATTTATTCTCAGTCTTTTCACAAGCAAGTAACAAAAAATGAATTCTCTCAAATCCAAATTAAGCATATTTCAAGGAGCAGCCGGGTTTGGGGGAATCGTTATTTTATTCATTGTTATCTGGTTTAGCACACAGCAACGTGTTCTAAGCAATGCGATCACCAGCGCAGAAGATACCGCTGACCAGATCGCCTACAGTATTTCGATTCTACTTGCCCAGGGCGGGGATACAGCATTTAATTACCAAAGGCTTATTGAAAAAACGGCCACCCTTAATGATATTCGTTCGATCAAAGTTCTGAACACGAATGGAATCATTCTTGCAGATAACAACCCAGAACAAATAGGACAAACCTTTACTTCCCCCTTAATTACTGCTGCTCTCTCTCACTTGCAAAAAGAACAGGAAGTTACTGAACAAACATTAATCATTGTCCGTCCTTTGCACGGGGAAACGTATTCGACAAATCTAAAGGATATTTCCGGCATCCTATGGATTGAAATGGATCTGGCTCCTGCTTTTTCTCGCGCACAAAACGATATTCTCCCCATCCTTGTCATGAGTATGGGAGGATTCCTACTGATATTTTTCTGGTACTCACGCCTGACTGATGTTGGGATATTGAACAGGCTGGATGTATTATCTCAAGGCTTACAAAATGCAGAAAAAGGCAATCTGAAGCACAGAATTTCAGTTGGGGAGTTATTCGGAAGTAAAGATGAAGTCAACATCCTGGCCAGCCAGTTCAACCAAATGACAGCCAGCCTGGAAAAAAAGCTTACTTTTGAAGAGTTAACTACACACCTAGCAGCGAGATTTATGAATGTATCATCCAGCGAAATAGGGGATGCCATTCAGGATATGCTTCAGCGATTGGGCAAATTATTTGAAGTAGATCGAACATATATCTTTGAATATTCTGAAGACGGCAGCCTGATGAGCAACACTTATGAATGGTGCGCTAAAGGGATCAGTGCTCAAATAGATAGCCTGCAGCAAATTCCAGTGGATATGACGCCATGGTGGAACAGTTTATTAGCCAATGGGGAATACATCAATATTTCAAAGGTTTCGGATATGCCGCTCGAAGCCTCTGCCGAGCAAGCCATGCTGGCTGAACAGGGTATTAAATCGGTGTTGGTGATTCCCATTGTCTCCGACACGGGTCTATTTGGGTTTATGGGATTGGATTCAGTAATTGAAGAACGAAATTGGTCCAAAGATGAAATTCAACTATTACTTGTCCTTGCGGGCATTGTCATAAACACAATAACACGCCAACGCAGCCAGCAGGAAGTGGTGAGCCAGCGGGATTTTGCACTTCAGATCATGAACACCGTTAAGCAAGGTCTAACTGTGTTAAATGCCCAAGGTGTTTTTGAATATGTCAACCCGGCATATGCCCAAATGCTAAAGCTCACCAGTGATCAATTAATTGGAAGATCGCCTGCAGAATTCACCCATGCCAGCGACAAAACACAGCAAGAACATGAATGGAAAAAACGGCACAGCGGCTCCTCCTCCTCATATCCTAGCAGGTTGGTCGCATCAGATGGGAATATGGTCCATGTACTGATCAGCGCGACACCAAGAATCCGTGATGGCCATATGATCGGCAGCATCGCATCTGTTACAGATTTAACAGAGCAACTGATCGCGGAAGAAAAGCTGCGTGAATCTGAATCACGAAACAGAGCTTTCCTGAGCGCCATCCCCGATCTCATTTTCCGCATTGACAAACAAGGAACGTTTCTGGATTACAAAGCGGAGCCTGATAAAAAGCTATACATTTCGATGGATGAGATCATCGGCTCAACTGTGGAAAAATCCCTGCCGCCAGATATCAGCAAAGCAACCATGTTTGCCATTCAAAAGGCGCTGGAAAATAAAACTCCCCAAGTTTTTGAGTATAAGATTCAAACAGATGAAGGACTGCTCACGTATGAAGCAAGGGTGGTGTCTTCTGCACCTGATGAGGTGATCGTCGTTGCACACAACATTACAGACAGAGCACGATTGGAACAAATGAAAACTGATTTTATCAATCGCGCCTCGCACGAATTACGAACTCCATTAACCACTGCCCTGCTGATGGTCAACCTGTTGGATATGGATAACCTCCCACAGGAGGATAAAGATAACTACTGGGATATCCTAAAAAAGGAGTTGGAACGCGAACGGGGAATACTGGAAGATGTCCTTACTGTAGGGCGGCTCGAATCTGGAAAATATCGGGCAGATAAAGAATCTGTCTCAATTTTGCCAATATTGAACAGCGCCATTAACACAATGCGCCCCATGGCAGAGCTACGCAACATTAAGATCAATGTTCGTGTTGGAGAGAACACATCTACATTGTGCGGCCCACAGAATGCTTTTACACATATTTTCAACAACATCATTTCCAATGCCGTAAAATTCTCATATCCAAATGGAGAGATCGAAGTAGGCATTTCCAAAATCGGCAATGAAATGTTGATCACAGTTAGAGACCATGGCATTGGCATTCCTCCCGAAGATCTTCCGCATATCACGTCCCGCTTCTTTCGCGGTACCAATGCTTCTGAAATGGAAATTCCAGGCAGCGGCATTGGGCTTTATATCATCAAGTCCATTATTGAAGAATTAGGCGGCAAATTAAATATTCAATCTCAGGCAAATGATGGTACGACCATCTCGATCTTAATTCCGCAAAACTAGCCACTTCATCCATCACTTTTCATTCTAAAAAATCTCCCGTGGCCTTCAGGAGATTTTTTAGTTAATCAGAGTAGAATTAAAAACATACTTTTTACGAGAAGGATCTTTGAATGAAGCGAAACACAAAAAGAAAACTTTATTTGCTCTCTACGATTGCAGGCATCCTGTTTTTGGCTGCTATCAGTATATTAAACCTGGATATATTCTTTCGCTTCTACAATGCCTACCAAAACCACACGTTGACAATGGAAAAGATACGCCTTGATATCGCTGCATTTGATTTTGGGAGGCGGTCATCTGTTATTCCAGTGGACACAAAAATATCTCAACTGGATGGCATGACACAAGTGTATGTACCTGAAGGTGAGTTTTTGATGGGCAAGGGAGAAACCCGTAAGAACGATAATTCGCCGCAGCACACCGTCTACCTTGATGCGTTTTGGATGGACAAATATGAAGTAAGCAATGCCATGTATCTAAAATGCCTGCAAGCTGGCGCATGCTCAGAAATGGTATCTGACAACACAACCTACCAAAGCTGGGTTTATCGTAATCACCCCATAACGTACGTGACTTGGGAGCAGGCAACTGCATACTGCCAATGGGCAGGCAGGCGGCTGCCAACAGAAGCAGAATGGGAAAAGGCCGCCCGCGGAACGGATGGCAGAAAATACCCCTGGGGAAATGAAGCGCCGAATGCACGCCTCGCCAATTTCGATGGCAGCATGATCCACGAAGCTGTTTCAGTGTATCGCTATCCGCTGGGAGCGAGTCCGTATGGTGCACTGAACATGTCTGGCAATGTTCGCGAATGGATCGCAGATTGGTATGCGGAAGACTATTACCTCGTCACACCCTACGCCAACCCAACAGGCGCAGAGACAGGTTCTGAGCGTTCCCTGCGCAGCGGCTCCTATAATGAAGATAAAAACGAAATTGCCATCACCAGCCGCTATCGGCACGAGCCGCAATCTGCCGGCCTCAGCCGTGGATTTCGCTGCGCAGAGGATGGAAATTAACGTGTCATTTGGCAGGCTCTTTTTATTTTCAAACTTGTGCTAAACTAAACAAAGTAGGTCACGTTTTCGTGGCCTATAACTTACATTCGGAGGGCACATGCTTACCCTTGTAGAAAAAATCCTCTTTGTAGTTGCAACTCTCGCTTCACTTTACTATACCTATCGTGGTGTGATGAAGATCGTCGCTCACATCTCCAGCGGACAGGGAAAAGTGGATTGGTCGCTTGTTTGGAAACGGATTGGAGATCTCATTGTTAAAGTGGGATTGTTCCAGCCCGTTTTTCGATTCAGGCTTGGTCCTAGTATTTTGCATGGGCTCATCGGTTGGGGCTTTCTCTCTTTTCTTTTGATAAATTTAGCGGATCTGATCTACGCCTACACAGGGTTCAAACTCCTTGAGAATACCGGCCTCTTTGGGGATGTGTACCGCCTCATTGCGGACATTGCAAATGTTGCCATCGTTGGCGGTATCCTCGCTATGGCATTTCGCCGCTTCATCCTGCGACCTGCGACGTTATCCACTCGCGAAACAACATTGCTCAACCCGAAAGCACGGACTGGAATCATGCGCGACTCTGCAATCGTTGCGACGTTCATCTTCGTCCACAACACGATGCGATTTTTAGGAGAATCTTTCGGGGTGGCGTTGGCAGGTCACACTGACAGCTGGCAACCAAGCATCTCGGCGGTGTCTCAGCTTTGGGCAGGGGTTGATGCGAGTATCCTCGTTGCGGGAGAACACATTGCATTCTGGCTATCCATTGGCGCAGTCGTCGCCTTTCTCCCTTATTTCCCGTATTCAAAACATATTCACCTTTTCTTTGCGCCGTTGAATTTTGCATTGAAGCCCGAGCGCAAATCCATTGGTGAATTAAGTTACATCAATCTCGATGACCAGAGCATTGAACAATTTGGCGCGGCCAAAATGAAAGACCTCGGCTGGGAGCAGATCATGGACAGCTACGCCTGCATCATGTGCTTCCGCTGTCAGGAAGTTTGCCCCGCGTACAACACGGGCAAATTGCTATCCCCTGCTGCGCTGGAGATTAACAAGCGTTATCACTTCAACGGCGGCGGCACAACTGACGTTGCGATGACCGAGTTGATCTCGGAAGAAGCGGTGTGGGCTTGCACAAGCTGCGGCGCATGTGTGGATATTTGCCCCGTTGGCAACGAACCGATGCGCGACATTTTAGACATCCGCCGCAATCTTTCGATGATGGAAAGCGCATTCCCGAAGCAATTGGAAACGGCGTTCAAAGGCATGGAACGCAACCAGAACCCGTGGAATGTTTCGCAGGGTGACCGCATGAAATGGGCGGAAGGCATGAGTGTGCCAACCATTGAGCAAAACGCCGAGCCTGAAATTTTATGGTGGGTTGGCTGTGCTCCCGCAACAGATGCGCGCGCGCAGAAGACTGCACAAGCCTTTGCAAAGATCTTGAACACAGCGGGCGTCAATTATGCGGTGCTTGGCAAGAATGAATCCTGCACAGGTGACTCGGCTCGCCGCGCAGGACGCGAAGATATTTTCTTTGGGCTTGCTTCACAGAATGTTGAAATCTTGAATGAGGTTGCACCAAAGAGAATTGTGACAACCTGCCCGCATTGTTTGCACACCATCAAAAATGAGTATCCCGCCTTTGGTGGGAATTATCAGGTCATTCACCACACGCAGTTAATTAATGAGCTGGTGGGTGCTGGCAAAATTTCCATGAATTTGGAAGGCGACAATATGAAGGTCACTTTCCATGACCCGTGTTACCTGGGCAGGCATAACAAGATCACAGATGCACCGCGTGATGACTTGAAAGCCGCGGGCATTGAAACCGTGGAAATGCCGCGTAACGGAGCGAAGTCCTTCTGCTGCGGTGCGGGCGGCGCGCAAATGTGGAAGGAAGAAGAGGAAGGCACGGCGCGTGTGAATTCCACCCGTTTTGCCGAGGCCAAATCTACAGGTGCAAACACGGTGGCAGTGGGCTGCCCATTCTGCCTGACGATGATGACAGACGCCAGCAAAGCAGATGGTGACTCGATGCAAGTAAAGGATGTCGCTGAGATCGTGGCAGAACGATTAAAGTAAACAAACACAGGGAGGTGGTCAGGTATTCACAAAGCCGCCTCCCTTTTTTATTCCCTACTACACAACAAGGAGCATTGATGAAGCTTATAGAGGGAAGAAAAGGATATTTGTACGTCGAATATTCTGAACCATATCAATTTAATAACCTGATCGCATTGATGAAAGAAGTGCTTGTTGTATGCGAAACAGAAAGCTACCAGAAATTCCTCGTAAACATCAGCGGCATGACCGGCAAAGTAGCTCCCATGGAGCGTTTTGAACTCGCTGTAAAAGGGGCTGGTCTCTTTCAATACAAGGGGAAATATGCTTTTGTTTATCGCAAAGAGGAAATCAATCACTTTGCTGAAACTGTAGGCGCCAACCGTGGATTAAATGCCCGTATCTTTAGCAGCATGGACGAAGCAATGAAATGGTTGGGAGTAAACGAAGAACAGTGAATAGGTACCAGTGATCGGCAGGCGGGCAGAAAAGCCCGCCTTTTTTTCTTCTTTTATCTTTTTCGTTTCCCTTCGTGCTACAATAATTTTATGAACACGCTCGACCTCCGCCCTTCTCCAATTGCAGGGACATGGTACGAAGGCCTGCCCAAACCTCTCGCCGCCCGCGTGGATGAATTCCTCGCGGCAGCAGAACTACCAGAGATCACAGGGCAGGTCCTCGGCGTGATTGCCCCCCATGCAGGACACAGATATTCAGGTCAGGTAGCAGCCCATGCCTTTGCCGCCCTGCGCGGTCTCAGCCCCGACCTTGTTGTCATCCTTTCTCCATTTCACAGCTTTGCCCCATACGAACTCATCACCACCAGCCATCAAGCCTACGCTACCCCGCTCGGTACTATTGAAGTGGATAAACAGGTTATGGAAGAACTGCAAAAGAATCTCGACATCCCCATCTCCCCCATTCCCAATGACAAGGAACATTCATTGGAGATCGAGCTTCCATTTTTACAGCGCATCTTTCAAAATGAATTCAAACTGCTGCCGATCATGATCCGCTCGCAGGAAGAAACAATTGCAAAAAAACTTGGCATGGCACTGGCACGCACGCTAAAAAAGAAGAATGCCATCATCGTGGCATCCACAGACCTCTCCCATTTTTACGACCAGCAAACCGCTCAAATCTTCGACCATGAAATGCTGCGGTGCTTCGAGTCTTTCAACCCCTTCTCCATCTTTGAATCCGAGCAAACCGGCAAAGGATTTGCCTGCGGGCACGCCGCCGTGGCTGCCGCTTTCTGGGCAACACAAAAATTGGGAGCAAACCAGGTGCAGATACTCAACTACGCCACCTCCGGCGACATCACAAAGGATTACTCATCTGTTGTTGGCTACGGCGCGGCAGCCATTATAAAAGCATAAAAAATAGCGCAGGAGAAATCTCCCACGCTATTCAAAACCATTGCCGCAACTAAAATCCCTTCACTTCTCACTTCTCACTTTCCACTTTCTACTTCCTGCTTTCCCAATCCTGCACCGTTTCTCGAAATAGTGTCTTCAATTCTTCATTGGGCAAATCATCTACACTCGCGTACTTTTTATCATTTACCCAAAACTCAAAACCATAATCTGCGCCTGTGCCAATATCCACTTTGAAATCCTTCAAAACTGGGTGAGCCTCCATCTTTTTGCGGAGTATATCTTCGATCTGTTCCGCAAAAGGTGACGCAGTCTTCTCGCCTTCATCATGGTTGAAAAGAGTGAATCCCTCCCCTTCTGCTTTTGTTGCCGCAATTGTTTCAGCAGGCGGGTTGGAGCTCATCCATTCCGGTTTCTCTTCCGTCTTCCCTGTCAGGTTTACCTGATTCGATTTCATGAACATAAACGCCAACAACACCAACGAAATACCGATCACCACAAAAATAATAATAGACAAAGTCACATCAGCCTCCTTGTTTCCAGATAACAACATTATAATCACAGAATGTTCGCCCGCATTTCCGTTAACATTTCTGCAATCTCCGGCCTGTATGATTACGAAATCCCAGCCGAAATCGCCCCGCATATTCAGGCGGGGTGTCTTGTCGTTGCACCATTTGGGAATCAAACGGTGCAGGGCATTGTCTTGGAATTAACAGACTCTTCTCCCATACAGAATCCCAAACCGATCATTGACCTGCTCGACCCTGCCCCCGTTCTGACTCCGCCGCAAATTGCTCTTGCCATTCGTTTAGCAGAGACTACGCTGAATCCACTCGCCTCCATCGTCAGCTTGATGATTCCCACTGGGCTGAGTCAGCAGGCAGATGTTCTCTACCAGACCGTAGACGGTAGACCACAGACCGTAGACCACGGTCCGCAGTCCACGGTCAACGGTCGCTTGCTGAAGCTCCTCGCCGAACGCGGCGCATTGCGCGGACGCCAGATCGACTCCCACTTCGCCAAAGTGGACTGGCGCAAGACCGCGAACATGCTCGTTAAAAAAGGCGTGCTTTCTGCAAAGAACGTGTTACCCGCTCCCAGAGTAAGACCAAAGTATGTTCGCGTTGCTCAACTGTCCGTTAAGCCTGAAGCGGCAGAAGCGGAGATGGAGTCCCTCGGCTCCACCAAGCAGACTCTGGCGCGTCGTCAGGCTGCCTTGCGATTCCTCATCCGCCAGCCTGATGCGGTCAACCTTTCATGGATCTATGCTGAAACAGGCTGCAACCTCGCGGACCTGCAGGAACTCGAAGAGCGCGGATTGATCCGCTTGTTTGAAAATGAAATTTTCCGCGACCCGCTTGGAAAAATTGAGAAACAAACAAAAAGTGAAGAGCTAACACTCACCCCAGAGCAAAACTCTGCATTGCAAACCATTCTTTCAACCTTCAACTTTCAACCTTCAACCTTCCTCCTTTACGGTGTGACCGGTTCAGGAAAGACTGAAATCTACCTGCGTGCCGCGGAAGAAGTTATTCAAAAGGGAAAACAGGTTATCGTCCTTGTTCCTGAAATTGCGCTCACCCCGCAATTGGTGCGCCGATTTTTATCGCGCTTCCCCGGGCAGGTGGGACTCGTCCATTCGAAATTATCCGAAGGCGAACGGTACGATACGTGGCGACGCGCGCGTGACGGGAAACTGAATGTCATCATCGGTGCGCGTTCGGCTTTGTTCTCGCCGCTGCCGAACATCGGTCTCATCGTTGTGGACGAATGCCATGACAGCTCGTACTATCAAGCCGAACCGCCCTACTACAACGCAATGACTTCCGCACAAGAGTATGCGCGTTTATGCGGCGCGGTCTGTGTGATGGGTTCTGCCACACCGACCATTGAACAAAGATTTCATGCAGAAAGTGGCGGCGTTCAATTACTGGGGCTGCCTAACCGCGTCACTGACTCAACTCTGCCCCCCGTGCAAGTGATTGACATGCGCGAGGAATTGAAGAATGGAAATCGTGGAGTCTTCTCGCGCAGCTTGACGGAGTCTCTTGCTGAAACTATTTCGCGCGGCGAACAAGCCATCATCTTCCTCAACCGCCGCGGCACAGCGACTTACATCTTCTGTCGTGACTGTGGCTACACGCTAAAATGTCCAAATTGCGAAACGCCGCTGACAATGCATGTTGAGAGTTCAAAGTCCAAAGATTCACCTTCAACCTTCAACTTTCAACCTTCAACCCTTCTTTGCCACCACTGCGGATACAGCCGCCAAAAACCGAAGACCTGCCCAAACTGCCAAAGCCTCCAGATCCGCGAATACGGGCTCGGCAGCGAAAAAGTGGAAGCAGATATCAAAGCCATGTTCCCTCAGGCGCGTACGCTGCGCTGGGACTGGGATACGACCCGTCAGAAGGATGCGCACGAGATCATCCTCACCCACTTTGCCAATCATCAAGCAGATGTGCTGGTAGGCACGCAAATGCTCGCCAAAGGGCTCGACCTGCCAATGGTGACCTTGGTGGGTATTGTCCTTGCGGATGTGGGGCTGAACCTGCCAGACCCATTTGCCAGTGAAAGAGTCTTTCAAACGCTCACGCAGGTTGCAGGACGTGCGGGACGTTCCTCGCGCGGAGGCAAGGTCATTTTGCAGACCTTCATGCCCGAGCATTACGCCATTCAATTTGCGGCGCAACACGATGTGAACGGATTTTATGAACGCGAGTTGGAATATCGCAAGCTGTTGGGATATCCGCCGTATGCAAGGCTGGCACGCCTCGAGTACCGCAACGCAGACAATG
>CAZHOX010000083.1:0-13450 GCA_964534345.1 uncultured Anaerolinea sp. | reverse complement strand
CCAAAGTAAGCCATTGGTTCATAGTTCGGAAAGTTAGACAATCCCCAAGTCGCCTGACTTGGGGATTGTGTGTTAATTGATCAGGTCAAATCCACTTCAGGATGCCGGCAAAGACGATCAGGGACAGAATATCTAAAGCCCAAAGACTGCCGACCACCTGTATCTTTTGCTTTATCTCTTTCATGTCAAACACCCAGAAAGCAAAAACAAAGAACCACAAATAGCCGAAAAGAAAGATCGGCAGGGGGGAAGACTGACTCCACCAGGGCCAGTCCCACGTTAGTGCGTTAACTGAGTTAAGGAAATACTCGATGATCACCGAGAAAAGCGAACCGCCGATTGCGACTGCCCAGCGATTTGGAATCCCGAGATATTTGAAGTCCTTATCAGGGTGCAGCATTTTCGTCCAGATGATGCCCGCCACAGCAAACATGAACATGGTCTCGATGTTCAAGCCGACCAGAATCAAATACGCACTTGGACCAGGCTCTGCCCAAAATGGGGAATGTCCGTTGAAATGGAAGAATATACTATTGACGATTTCATTCAGCCAGTCTGCGCCCCAGAAAGCCAGCCCCGCCAAAACCAGATTCCAGTTACGCTTCTCGGCTTCCACAGTGTAGACGTAAAAAACAAAAGCCAACAGTGGAATCACATACCATTGAAAATTGCTCCCATCCCGTAAACGTGCCAGTGCTTGTCCTGTAAATTCAGTCATGGTGCCCTCCGATTTATGAATTTGATTAAGTATAGGATGGATTGTATTGTTTGAATATATCGAGTTTAAGAGTGGTGTATTGAAATTCAATTTAGGTCGTTGTATAGTATTGATTGGATGAGTTAACGAGCGGTTTTCATCTAATTCCGCACGCTGGGGAGCGATTCTGTGCATAGATTTGCCAAAGCAGGGTTGCGGTCAGATGTCCATACGCAATTATCGCGACTTTACCATCTACACAGATCACATTGACAATTGCGAAACCGACCAAAAAGGACGGCTAATTAGGTTTTCACTGCGCGTTTTTGATTCACCAGTAGGGGAGGGGGAACATGATGAAGAAGTTTTGATACAGAATTGGGATCAGCTCGAAGTATGGCGGGGGCAATTGGCTAACAGGACAATCTCTCGCATTGATTTTGAAAAATTCGCCTGCCAATTGGGTGAAATGATTTTGCCCTCTTATGCGCGCCAGCTATATCAAAGCAGTCTCGTAAGTTTACAGGAAGATGATGGGTTGCGTATTCGTCTCAGGCTGCTGAAAGAGTTGGCCTTCCTGCCATGGGAATACGCACTCGTTAAATCTCACGGAGGGGAAATTGTTTCAGAGGATTTCTGGTCTTTAGATTTCCGTATATCTGTCGTCCGGCACGAAGCAGTCTCTGTCGCTGCTACGCCTTTTTGCGCCAGTTCCAAACGTCGAGTGATTGTAGCTATGGCCAGCCCAGAGCCATATGAGAAATATCCGAAACTCGACTTGGAAAAAGAGCAGAGTGCCATTAAGGGAAAGCTCAGTAAAATTAACGGTGTCAAAGCCGAATATCATCCTGATTTCGATCTGGAAAGACCCGCCAAAGGCATCACACAAGACACCATCCATGAGATATTGAAAGAATCTGCGGATATATTCCACTTCAGTGGACATGGAATTTTTAGGTGTGACGCCGAGGATGGGCCAACTCAACACCAGGGGTACGGATCTCTCGTCCTCGCTGATGAGAACAATAAAGCCGAAGAAGTTCAAGCCGACATTTTAAGTAACTTACTGGCAGAAGGTCACATTCGTTTGGTGGTGCTGGACGCTTGCGAGTCGGGGGAGAGGGATCGCTTTTTGCAATGGAGCAGTGTGGCCTTGGCGCTTCTCAGAAGCGGCATTCCTGCGATCGTCGCCATGCAATACTCAGTGTTTGATGACCTCACAAAGTTATTCGCGACAAAACTTTACGAGTACTTGGTGGCAGGGCTGAGCATTGACGAAGCTGTTACTCAGGCGCGTAAAGCAATTTATCGTGCCGATCCAAAACAGAGAGATTGGGGTGCCCCTGTTCTTTATCTGCGAAATTCGGGTGGAAACATTTTCCCACCAGTGACCGACGAGCAAGCGCGACTCGAAGCTGAAAACATTTCAGAGAGGGATACAACACTAAGTACAGTGCTGATGCATTGGGTGCACAAAGGAATACCCGCAAGCCCGCTTCAATTGCAGACCTTGAAACTTGGTGGCGATTCTTTGATTCTCACTCCTCTGGATGCGCTTTTACTGCTCTGTTCAGCCTTACAAACTGACCAGGATACAGCATATTGGGTCGAAAAACTTCGTCGATTTGGGTTGAGTTGGCTTGAACTAATCGAAGGCGCCTCGATAAACGCGATACAGATGGAGATTGGTCTGGCGGAGAAATCACTTGGCTTGGATTTTGTGTCTCACAATCCACCGCCAGAGAAGATTAGTAATCTGGCTTGGTCGGCCGTCAGCCACACATTCGATTCATTGACAAGTCAGACGGCTGCATTGGCGCTGCTTGCACTCGATCCTGAAAGTGCAATTTCAAAAATTCAGGAAGCGCTTCGTAAAACTAAAAATGGAGCATCTCGTCGCCGAAGCCGGGCAATGCTGCTAGGTAATTTAGCAGAAGCCAACACCGAAATAGCCAGCAATTTGCCACAGGAACTCGATAACTTTCAGGATCGTGTCTCAGTCTGGTGGTGGCGCGCAAAAAAACATATCCATCGCAACCGCCAGCAGATCAGCCGCTGGACATTCGGTGGGGCACTTGGCGCAGGCATTGCATTGGCGGTCTTTCGCGCACTGTTGGCTATTTTCAACTCCCAGCCAATTGGAACAGAATTTGCCATCAACTCCTACTGGGGATTCGTAATAGGGCTTGGGATAGTTTACGCCATGGTCTTAGCGATTCCATTGCACCTACAGGATTATCAAGACATATCCCCATCTCAATTGCGTCGGGTAAGAGGGCCTGCTATGTTGCTTGGTGCGTTCGGCTTTTGCACTGCCAACGGACTCGTAGCCTGGATGAATGGAAGCGGCTTGAGTTTCAATATTTTTGTGCGTTTTATTGCGGCAGCATTTTTTGCAGGCTTGGGTTTGAGCATGGGATTGATGGATCAGCCAACTGCAGGCTGGAAGTTAGGCGCAGTCAATTGGGCGAAACGCCTGATTCTGACAGCAGCTTTGCTTGCAATCGTTCAAGCACCAGTCTTAGTAGAAGCGGTTACCGGAGCGGATGGATATTACATTTTGGATAATGCAGAATGGCTGGCGTCATCTGTCATTGAACCGAGTGAGGCGATCAGTAATAAATATAGGTTTTTCCCTTCTCTGGAAATTCTTTTCGATAAAAACATACCAATTGAAACGGGCAGGGCATGTTTCAATGGTCAAACTTCCGAAGGTTTGTTTGTCAATTGTTTTGAGCAATGGCTGAGCATTCTCGATGCGGCGCTTGTCGGTATGGTGCTTGTCATTGGAATTACAGCGGGGCTTCACTTCCCACAGACCGGGCTGGGAGCGGCTTGGAAGAAGCTAAATTCCCGTCTGGGGCTGTCAAGCCAAGGCGGAGTCTGAAGCGTTCATGTTCGCAAAAGAAAAAGATCAACGAAGGAGTTCAGGTTATGAAACGTCAAACTCATCAAGTTTTTTTCGATTTATATCGAGTAATTCTCTGCATGGTAATGATTATCATTTTTGGGTCGATCGTTGGGTGCGGATCAGGATCAGTGCCGGTGACGGGAAATACTCCCGGAGTTCAGGTGGTCTCGTCGACATGGAAAGCACAAAGATATGGAGCATTTGCCAAGGTATGGGGTTCAACCACTACCCAAATGCAACTGGATCTGTTGAACAATACATGGAAATCGATTGTGGTAAACGGTTATGTTACAACAGACGTAACCGGCCAAGGCAAGATGACCAATAGCACAAACTCGGCCTGTGTTGTGTATGTTTTTCAAAATAGTAGCGCGGGGATCACCAATGAAGAGATTTCCACCTGTCCAAGAGGTAGTACCTCCACAGGCTGTACAAGAACATCCACATGGCTGTTGAATAATTGCAAAATTCGAGCCGTTACCTTGCCGGCAAGCGTCACCTTTAAGGGAACCATGGTCACCATCATCGAGTATCGTGACCTGGAGACAGTGGTTGTACTCAGCTCAGAGGGAGTAGCGGAAGTATCGCCTGTCGAACAGCCAGATCAGATTTTTGAAGTAAATCCGGGACAAGCCGCTTATGCAGTAACGAACGAGTTTCGCGAGCAGGCGGAAAGTTTCTTTGGGTTCCCACCTGGTTTGGAAGTTGGCTTCGATCAGATGATTGCCCCAATTGAGCAGATGGATCAAGTGCATCAAATTCAGAGCGCCAATTTGATCCTGCGAAGTCAGGGACTGCCAATTATTCCGTTGCCTGAGCCATTCATACTTGGTCTTCGATGGTTAAATGAAATTCCTCAGGATTCCCGCGTTACTCAGGCTATTGCAAATTCCATTGATTGGGCGAATCTACAATCGCTATATCCTGACTTGCCCATGCCTGCTGTTTTCGAAGCACAGGGGCAAACCTTGGACTTACAGTCCATTCCATTTGACACGGAAACCGCAAGAAGGCTGTTGAGTGAAGCTGGCTATTCCAGTGGACAGGAAATGTTCATCTTGTTTGACGAAAGCATTTCGGGTCTTGCCGATCTCGCCTCTGGTATAGCGGGCGAATTGACTAGCAACGCGGGGTTCGTTGTTAATATTAGTTCGTTCAACTCAGACAATGCGGAAGGTGTCTTTGCCGAATTAGACAAGACAAATTTACCCATCCTTGTTTTGAGTGGATATTAATCCCCGTCGCTATTTACAAGGAAATTTCAAAGGAGAAAAAATGCCTGCATTTAACCTACCGCTCTTTTTGCTCGGATGTCTGGGCGGCCTGCTCCCAGATATTCTGCGTCTCATCCGAAACAGGCATAAGATTCGTATTCCCACTTATCTTGGAAAGTTGAACTTCTGGATGGGAACGATCCTGCTTGTTACCGTGGGTGGCCTGACTGCCTGGATCCTGAGCGCAGAAACCGCCAAGGATGCGCTGATCTACGGTTTTGCCTCTCCTCAAATTCTTTCACAACTCGCCGCAAGCGCCCGCTTGGAACGTGTTGAACGGGGAGTGAACGATCAAACGCGAGAAGTGCAGTTTAACCTACTCAAATGGTGGGATAGTTAGAGGAGTAGGGGAGGGGAAGCTTACGAATGGATGACGAGAGACTGAGGCAGAGTAAAACCAACCGTCCCGTGGATGCGACGTGGTTCTGCTCGCTAGTCTGTGGTTCGTCGTCCATAGTCAAAACCTGAAGTGGGGGAGCTCAATTGGAAGGGGAAAGCGAACATTCACTCTTTTGCTTTCGATAAGTATTATTATCGAAAGCATTGACAAGGTACTGAATATTCGTATAATGAAGCCTATGGACAAGCAAAGCGAAGCCCCTGTGACGATCTCCGATGCAATCCGCATGTATTTGGATACAGTGAAGCTCTCACGCAGCATTCACACCATGCTTGCATATAAGAACGCCCTCAAAGTTTTTGTGGATGTTCTTGTAGAAAAAAATCTCCCACCGCACAACACCCCCATTGAAAAGCTCACAGAAGACTTAGTCTCTCCCTTGGCTGGTTACCTCAAAACCTATTCGCCGACTACTGAGCAAATGTATTTGCAAGCCGTCAAAGGCTTCTACGAGTACGTGGATTCTGAGCGGCTGGCAGAGATCAATCTCTCTCGCGTGCGCGTGCTTATACGGCAGCGTTCACGCCGTCCTGGTATTCGTCTCCCCCAGTTCCCAGCTGAAGATATTGAGCGTATTTTGGAGCACATGGAAAACACGGAAAATATAGCAATTCCTGCCGGTGACGAAGAACTTCTAAATACTCGGTTACGCGCATACCGGGATCGCGCCTTTTTGCTCACATTGGCTGATACAGGCTTACGTGTTCACGAGGCTTGCAATTTGCGCCGTGGCGATGTGGATTGGAACGAAAGCCGCGCAGTAATCATAGGCAAGGGCGATAAACAAGCCATCGTGCGATTTTCCACCCGCTGCACAAAAGCCATCAAAGATTATCTCTCGCTTCGTGCCCAACTTGACGGAGGGTCGGGAAAACAATTGGCATCTCTGCCCCTCTTCGCCCGCCACGACAAAGGCGCAGGCAAAAAGATAAAGCCCATTACGCCAACAACAGGAAGGAATATTGTCAAAGAACGCGTGGAGCAAATTTTAGGAAAGGAATCAGTCGGCAAGATCACGCCCCACTCCTTCCGTCATTATTTCGTCACCACTGTGTTGCGCGGCTCAGGCAACCTCAAACTTGCTCAGGAACTTGCGCGCCACAGCAACATTCAAGTAACTCAGCGATATGCTCATTTGTCCGATGACGAATTAGACAAGGGCTATCACGACATTTTTGAAGGCAAGAAAAAATAAAGACAGACGGAAAATTTTCCGTCTGTCTTTATTTGCTTATCTTTTTATTTTTATTTGAAAAATTGCGCGTTCGCTTTAATGCTTCCGCGCAGATCGAGCACTTCACCTGTGGTCAAGGCTCTGGTGGTTTCCAACACAACGGCTTTTCCGTGATGGTCTGTCGATTCGTAGTGACCTGTCAGACCGGCTTCGTTGATGAACTCACCGCCTTTGGCTTTGTATGCCGCAGGGACTTCATCTTCAGGATAGATCGCGTGAAATGGACATTCAGGCACACATGCGCCACAGTCAATGCAGGTGGAAGAATCAATGTAGTATGTCGGCCATTCGGGCGTTGTGCCAGGTTGAATGGACTCCACAGGGCAGACATCCGAACATCCGTTATCACGCAAACACAGGCTGGTAATTACATGGGTCATAATAATCTCCTTTGGGGTTGGCTTATGAAGAATAGTCGGCCTCAAAAGAGAAAAGTTATTGCCAGTTTCTTAACTTTGGATAAGAATTTTACGCGACGATCTTTTCGCTTCTTTCCTGAACATAAGCCTGATACGCTTTCGAGAGAGCTTTTGTCCACGCCCCAACCCTCCCCTGCCCCACTAGAGAATCGTCAATGGAAACGATCGGCACCACACCGCGTGAACTGGATGTGAGAAATGCTTCGTCAAATTTTTCTCCCACAAGCGGTGAACGATACTCGACCGACATCCCCTGCCCTCTTGCGATCCGCAGCACAGCACGGCGTGTAACGCCAAGCAAAATCCCTTTTTGAGCGGTGATGAGTTTTCTGCCTTTGACGCCATAAAAATTGGATGTCATCCCTTCGAGAATTTTACCCTTGTGAGTCAGCAGAATCTCAAAGACATCCTTGCCGACCAATTTCCTTTGCTCGGCGCTTTGAGTGATGAAGTCTGTGCCTTTAATGCGTGGGTCGTGTCGCTCCACAGTGGATGTGATTACGTGAACGCCTTCACTGTACACGCTCTCAGGCAGAGATTTGAAAAACTGAACAAGGACAAACATCTCGCCAGAATCTTTTGCCAGAATCAGGCGTACTCGAGACTCATGCGGCAGGTTGTCCTTTACGATCTCTGCAATTCTTTGGCGCAGAACGCTTTCATTTACGGTTGGGCAAAGATTCAATTCTTTAGCCGGGTGATACAGTCTATCCAGGTGGGCTTGCAGCCCAAGGACTCTTGTCCCATGCGCGAGAGTGCTAAAGGTGGTGTAAAAGCCCTGGGGCAGCGCACCAGTGATCAGGTCCAAAGAGGAGGCGAGGTTTAATATGGGGGTATTCCCATCAGAATGAATAGAGAAGGCTTTGATTGTCATATTCTTATTATACTAATGTACCCCCACCTTACAAAAATGCTAAATCTACAGGGTAGGTATTCCCATTGCCGATAACATATAATTAACCAGCCATTATGGAAGATAAAAAGCCGAGCTACGAAAAAGCATCCCAGTTCACGGCAAATGACCTTCGGTCTGTTACTCAGACAATTCCTGTACAGGAATTGTCGCGTCTTTCGCTGCCAGAAGTGGAAGCTGTGGTGGATCTGATCTCAAAAGTTGTGCCAGCTGGAAATGTGCCCGGCATGATCTTAAGCGGGCTGTCGCGGTTGCCAGGCCGCCGAATTCCCATTCAAAAAATGCAGCAAGATGTCAATGCACTTTTTAGTGGTGTGGAACAGATCCTTGACTCAGCTGTGTATGGAGCTTTTTTTGCGGGACCAGCCGCCATTATTTGGGGATATCAAAACCTGCTAAAGCTGGCTGGCAAAGACCCAGACTCTGCCTTCCCTGAGGGCGCATGGCAATTCTATGCGGGCTATGCGTTGAGAGAAGACACGGCCCGTCACACAAATGAAACTCATGGGTTTGACACTCTTCTTCAGCAAAACAATATTCAACTTAGCAAAGTAGATCGCCTGACTGCATGGTTTATGGCGGCAACATCCTGCCTGCATCAATATAACGCACTGCTTGAAAATGAATGGCGTGAACGTGTTTCGATCGCCTTGCTGGAAGAGGCGCTCCGCTCCTCTCCTGGACAAACCCTGCGGATGAGGCGGTTGTACCGTGAGTGGGAACTACAACGTCCCTATCGCCGTGATGAAGAAGCAGCCAATCACGACTATCCAGCTTATCGAAAAATAAAACTTGAAAAATTTCTGTTGAACATTTTGAAATCTGTACCTGTGCCAGTACGAGAGGCTTGGGAAAGTAAACTCAAAATGGCCTCGCAGCAAGAGCTTGGTGCATATCAACAGCAAATGTCCATTTTGGCGTATTTGGAGCCAGGGCCATATGGCGAAACGCGGGTTCCTTTCAACCTTGCAGATGCACAGATCGGCATTATTTATCATGACAGTTATTATTTGCTGCCAGCCTGTGAGCAAAGCTCGAGCAAACCATTGGATGTGCTGAGTGCGCGAGAACAAATCTCAGCCTTATTGAATGCGCCGTTCTCTTCGCCTTCACAGCTAATTTCACTGGCTCGTGTCAAACGTGCCTCTTTGCCCAGCCTGCGAACAAAACTAAGCCCTGCCCTGCTAAATGATATTGATAATCTTCGCTTTGCTCCAATCCTGATCTCGGCAGATGAGCGTTCTCGCGCACTGCCGCTTTCTGAATTGCGTCAATCGGAGCGCGGAATTGGCTCACACGCATTGACGATCTTCGACACGGGTGAGTCTTTTGTGTTTGACCAGTCTCACATCTTTTTTGACGGAGCATGGGGCACGGCGCTCTCTGAGATCATGACGAATGAAGCGCTGTCATGGGCACGATATCTCAGCCTGCTCCCCTCCCCTGCCCCGGCAACTTCCAGAATTTACACATCCCTTTCTCTGCAATTGCAGCCATCCGATATCAACCTTGTACAACAAGCACCGCAAGTTTCACATGAATCCGGAGCGGAGACCGATAAAGTCAACATCAAAGCCTGTATGGATTTACGGAAACAATTCAAGCAAAGGAATGACCTGTTAAACCTAACCATTAATGACTTGCTGGTCTTGTATCGTGCCATTCATGCAGCAACCTATAAGCCGAGTGAGGAACTGTTGGAGGAGATCAGGAAAATCTCGGCAACAAAACCTGAAATCTCCACCATGCTCCATCAGGTTGTGGAAGAAGGCAGCCGCACCAACCCATCCATCTTGATCCCAGTGGATGCAAGCCTCAAGACTCCGCGAGAACGCATTTATCCACTCAATGTGGAAGTGCCATTGATGGAATTAAATCTACTTAGCCTACACAACCAAACCATGAAATTGCTAAACGCCTACGAAAGCGCAACGGAAGAAAAAACGGTTGTGTACGCAGGGTTTGATCATTACCAAAGACTTTATCTTGCTTCCCTGGCGGGGTTTGGCGCCTACCTCACGCGCGCAAAAGAGATGGCAACACAAGGACAAAACGTCAGCGCGGGTGCGATCAAATTGCTGGCTCACCTGCCCAGCCCGCTCCAAAAATTATTGGATAAAATTCCAGAAAACTTTGACCTATTAAATAACCTTCTCAAAGGTCGTGAAGTCTTTTCCAATGTAGGTGCGGTGGTTTCAGGAAGCACTCTTACCCGCTTCATCACTGCAAAAGACGACAATACCCAAAAGCAGTTGGCTTGGGGAGTAATGACTGATTCAAAAAATATCATGCGTATTCATTTACGTGACTTTCGCCCTCATGTAGATGCTCTGCTCACCATTGGGCGAAAAGACCTTGCCAGCTTGATCACACAGGATTATCTTGATGCCTACGCTGATGGATTGAATGCTTTCATTCGCGACCTTCTGAAGATTTCTGCCGCCAACCGGCAAACCATCCCATCCTCCAAAACCCGAACACTGAACCGAGTAAAAAAATGAAAGATCCTTTAATTGGGCAGCAAATCTCAAACTTCCGCATTGAACACCTGCTTGGTCAGGGTGGAATGGCAACGGTCTATTATGCACTGGATGTAAAACTTAATCGCCATGTAGCGATCAAGTTCATTGACAAGCGATTTAAGAATAACCCAGTGTATGCAAGCCGTTTTGTCAATGAAGCCCGTATGATGGCAAAATGGCGGCACGATAACATTATCCAGATCTATTACGCGGATGACACACAAGGTTATTCCTACTACGCCATGGAATATGTGGACGGTGATGATCTTTCCAAAGTCATGTCCTTATATCAAGAGCAGGGCGAACTTATGCCCATTGATGATGTCATTCGCATTGGCAAAGCCATCGCCAGCGGATTGGACTATGCTCATCGTCAGGGAATTATTCATCGGGATATTAAGCCATCAAATATTTTGATCGCAAAAGATGGCCGTGTGCTGCTTGGCGATTTTGGCATGGCATTGGATGTACGTGATGGCTCAATGGGGAATATTTTCGGGACGCCACATTACATTTCGCCCGAACAGGCCCGTCGGTCGGCAGATGCGGTTCCACAATCTGATCTATATTCGCTGGGTGTCATCCTGTATGAAATTCTCACTGGCGCAGTTCCATTCAACGACCCATCCCCAGCCAGCATTGCATTACAACATATTTCAGAACAGCCGCCTTCTCCGCGCAGCATCAACCCGGAGTTGAGCGCTGAAGTTGAAAAAGTACTACTGAAAGCACTCGAAAAAGACCCCAAAAGCCGCTATCAAACAGGCGCAAAACTGATGGCAGCTATTGAAGGCGCACTTAAGCCTGAAAATGCAGCAAAAATTTCCCTGCCGCCTCTTCCAGTCGGCGTACCCACTGTCCGAAGAAGCAACCTTTCCATTAAACAAATAGCCAACCGCGATTTCTCTACACCGCAACAAGAACAGCGCGAACAAAGCCCCATTGCAGGCTGGCCTGCCACCGTAAAAACTGCCAACCGATTTAACAATAAAAAATGGACCTATGGCATTGTGCTCTTTTTGATTTTGGGAATCGGAAGTTGGTATCTGGCGAGCGGAAGAAATCGGCCAACAGAAATTTTGCCCACTTTTACACTTTCCTACTCGCCTCTTCCTGCGACCGACCAACCTGCTCTGCCAACTGAGACATTAGCCCCGCCGGTAGAGAATCCAACCGCACAGCCAGCGCTGCCGACTTTTACACCGACCTTGGAGCCCTCGCCGACCTCAACCATATTTGTTACTCCAACCGTCAAATATCCTGATGGGAATCCTTACTCCCTGTTCTGGAATGACACAAGTTTTTATATGCTTAACCGTTCTGATGCCAAGCGCAGCCTGTCGGCATTTGAGTTTGAGCGCATTGATGCCGACACACTCTCTGAGGAAAAACGCGATCGGTTTGAAGGGTATCGATGGGAGAATAGAGGATTCACGCATCTACCCGAAGGGTTTTGTACCAGTATCACCATCTATGGTGACCAAACACCCCCCTACATGAACCCCGCAGATTGCTTCTTTGGCATTATCAGTGTTATTCAACCACGATTTGACCATGATGATGGGCTTGTGTTTTGGAGACCAGAGGCTGGCGCCACTCACTTCCGCGTTTTGTGGCTTGGCGAAGAAACTGCCCGTTGCGAGATTGCCGCAGGGTTCTGCGATTTCAATATTCCGTAATATTAATTTCCTCTCATCCTTGACACTTTTCATAAGCGGGGTGTAAACTTCGCTCACTGTACGAAAAATCTAAAGAAAGGACGCACTCTTGATGAATACAATGATCTTCCAAATCCCCAATACTGTCGGCAAAATGCCTTCTTGGAGTGCGCCTGTAGACCGAAACTAGGTCTCTTTTCTGTCCCTTATTCGTTATGGGCTGCGGCGCACTCGCCGCAGCCTTTTTGTTTAATTTTGTTCACCGTCGTTGCGAGGAGCGATCATGTTCTTTGTGACGAAGCAATCTCCAACACTGTAATTGAGATTGCTTCGTCAGGACGATCACCCTCCTCGCAATGACGAAGTCACGGAGTACTCATGACCACCTTACAACCCGCCCACGAGCCTGCGCTCACCTTTGACTTCCGCCCCACCCTACAGGAGAACCGCCTCAAGGGTCTCTGGCAGATGATGTCTGATTACCGCCTTTCTTACATCGCGGCGACGATCGCGCTTGCCATCTCTGCCCTCTCAAAAACTTACACCTATATTCTGCTGCGATTCTTCGCAGATGATGTTCTGGCCCAGAACAAATTTATTGGCGACTCATTGACCTCATCTCTCGTGTGGATCGGCGCGGGGTTTATCGGTCTCGCTGCTGTGGAAGGTGGATTCGCGTTCCTTTCGGGGCGATTAGCTGCCTACACCGCTGAGGGTATTACCCGCCGCCTGAGAGACTTTCTCTTCGACCACATTCAGCGGCTAAGTTTCTCATACCATGCCACTACCCCTACTGGGGATTTGATCGAGCGCGTTACTTCTGATGTGGATTCACTGCGCCGCTTTTTCAGCGAACAAGCTATCGGCGTGGGACGCATCATTCTGCTGTTTGTGATCAACTTTGTGGCGATCTATAACCTGAACGCAGAGTTGGCTTGGGTATCTGTCGTGGTCATTCCGATCATTTTGCTTGTGTCTATTTGGTTCTTCAAGAAAGTGACCAAGGCATATGAGGACTACCAGGCACAGGAAGCAATCCTTTCCACCACCTTGCAGGAGAATTTGACCGGCGTGCGCGTGGTGAAAGCCTTTGCGCGGCAGGAATACGAAAAAGGAAAATTCGAGAAGGATAACTGGGGCAAATATTTGAAGGGCAAGATTCTGCTCCTCATGCACTCCCTATTCTGGCCGCTCTCGGATATTGTGCTGGGATTTCAAATGTTGTTTGGATTTGTCTATGGCGCAAATATGGCGATCAATGGCGAAATCTCGCTTGGGACGTACATCGCCTACATTGGGCTTGTGGTCTGGTTGATCTGGCCCATCCGCAACTTGGGACGCATCATCGTTTCAACGTCCACGGGCATGGTCTCGTATGCGCGCCTGATGGAAGTGGTCAAGCAGCAGCGTGAACCACTGTTC
>CAZHOX010000082.1:5866-13480 GCA_964534345.1 uncultured Anaerolinea sp. | reverse complement strand
CGTTCACGAATTAATGTGGCGAGCCACAAAGGTGGGCCGCGCTCAATTCCACAACCTGGAAGCGCTCATCATGGCCGCTATTTTTTACTGGCTGGTAACTCTGGTACTTACTTATATTCAAAATAAGATCGAAGCCCGCCTCGCCAAAGGGGACCGCTAACATGCCAAATAACATGCCTATTGTAAAAATATCCAACCTTGACAAGTATTTTGGTCGTTTACATGTTTTGAAAAACATCAGCATTGAAGTCCCTGAACGGCAGGTGGTTTGCCTCATTGGGCGTAGCGGTTCTGGAAAAAGCACACTTCTACGCTGCATTAACTTTCTTGAAGAACCATCCCACGGTACCATTGAAGTGGATGGCATCAAAGTTGCAGGCGGCGAAAAAGGCAAAGAACACCGTCAACTTATTCATGATGTACGTCTCAAAACTGGCATGGTATTTCAAGAGTTCAACCTCTTCCCGCACATGACTGTTCTTGAAAACGTCATAGAAGGGCCAGTCATTGTTAAAGGGATGGATCGCAAGCAGGCCATCGAACTTGCTGAACAAAATCTCGATAGCGTAGGTTTATTGTTCAAAAAAGATGAATACCCTATGCGCCTCTCCGGCGGACAAAAACAGCGTGTTGCCATTGCCCGCGCACTCACCATGGAACCACGCGTCATGCTCTTCGACGAACCCACTTCTGCGTTGGATCCTGAATTGATCGGCGAAGTTTTGAACGTAATGAAAAAAGTAGCACTCGAAGGTATGACTATGATCGTAGTTACACACGAAATGGGTTTTGCCCGCGAAGTAGCAGACCGTGTGATCGTAATGGCAGAAGGTGAATTGATCGAAGACAATAAGCCGGAAGAAATTTTCAACGCCCCCAAAGACCCGCGTACAGAGGCGCTTATTGTCCGCTACAGAACTGGCGGCAATTAATGGTCGTCGCAATTACACGCGAGGTCAGTTCCAGGTTCAATGAATGTGAGATCACCCACATTGACCGTACACCCATAGATTTGGATATTGCCCGAGCACAACACCGTGCATATGTTCAGGCACTTGCAAAGATCGGGTGTCAGGTAATTGAACTTGATGAAGAACGGGATTTGCCAGACTCTGTGTTTGTGGAGGATACTGCATTTATCCTGCCGGAAGTGGCGGTCATCACTAGGCCGGGAGCTGATTCAAGAAAACCTGAAACAGAATCCATCATCCAAGCATTGTCTTCATACCGCCCGCTTGTCCATGTCACTGCTCCTGCCACAGTGGACGGTGGTGATGTGCTTGTGCTGGGAAAAAATATTTACATTGGCATGTCCACGCGCAGCACGGAAGAAGCGGTTAACCAATTACAAAGTTTGCTGGATAATTATGGATATTCCGTTACTGGGGTTAAACTGACAGATTGTTTACACTTGAAAACAGCTGTTACTCGTGTGGATGATAAAACTTTGCTCATTAATAAGAATTGGGTTGACCCAGCCCATTTTACAGGATACGAGTTAATCGACGTGGAGCCTTCCGAGCCGTTTGCTGCAAATTGCCTGCCGGTTAAGGATATTATTATCTACCCAACGACTTTTCCAAAGACACAGGAAAAACTTGTACAAAAAGGGTTCAAGATCGTCAATGTCAACCTGGATGAGCTGGCAAAAGCCGAAGGGGCGGTCACCTGTTGCAGTTTGATCATAGAGTAAATTGTTTTAGCAAATCCCCGTTCACCCCAACGGGGATTTTTATTGTTTTTTGCAAAAAATGCCCGAAGCGAAGTACGATGTTATTTAGCGCAATCAGGTCAGAGGTAAGTTCGAAGCGAGTATAATTCGCGTCCATGGCTGCTTACTCAGGAAAAGAATCAAAACATCCCCAAAATGAATTTGGGGATGTTTGTGCGCTGGAGAGGACTTGAACCTCCACGTCTTACGACACACGCACCTCAAGCGTGCCTGTCTGCCAATTCCAGCACCAGCGCAAGCAGGCAGTATTATAATCGTGTTGCTTTTCTTGTCAAGCACATAAACATAGGAGATTTTTCATGGCAATAATAGTTGTAGATGCAATGGGAAGCGATACCTACCCAACGCCCGATGTGGAAGGCGCAGTACTTGCAGCGCGTGAATATGGGGTGGAAATTATTTTAGTTGGGGATGAAACGTTGATCAAACCTGTTCTTGATTCGCAAAACACTAACGGGTTAAAAATACGCGTTGTTAATGCGCCTGAAATGTTGACGATGAAAGATAAAGGTGAAAACCTTGTCTTGAAGGCACGCAGTAAAGATGCAAAAAATTCAATGGCTGTCGGCATTGACCTTGTAAAAAACGGCGAAGCTGATGCATTTGTGAGTGCGGGCAACACAGGGGCTGGCATGGTAACCGCCTTATTCAGGCTTGGGCGTATCCGCGGGGTAGATCGCCCTGCGCTTGCTCCAATCTTCCCCACTGCAACCGGCACATGTGTTGTGCTTGATATTGGAGCAAACCCTGATTGCAAGCCAGAAAATTTATATCAATTCGGAATTCTTGGAAGTATTTATGCCGAAAAAGTACGCGGGGTAAAAAACCCAAAAGTTGGTTTGGTTTCAAATGGTGAAGAGGAAGGCAAAGGCAATGAATTAGTAAAAGGCGCTACGCCTTTGTTCAAAGCCTCGAAGCTAAATTATTTTGGTAACGTGGAAGGCAAGGAAGTGATCGGCGGCGCTGTAGATGTAGCAGTGACAGATGGCTTCACAGGTAATGTGATGCTCAAAACATCTGAGGCGGTTGCCAAGTTGATCACAGACAATATCCGTCAGATCATTAAGAATGGCAACATTCTGACCAAGATCGGAGGCTTGCTCGTTAAGCCTGCACTTGGCGCGATCAAAAAATTATTGGACCCCGGTGAACAGGGAGCTGCTCCTATGTTAGGTGTCAATGGGCTTGTTTTCATCGGCCATGGCCGCTCGGATGCATTTGCGATCAAGAATGCAGTCCGTGTTGCAAAACATGCTGTGGATGTAAAAGTATTGGATGCAATGAAATCTGCAATAGAAGAGAGTCTGAAAAACTAAACATGAAAATCATTAAAAATGAAAAACTTATCAAGAGAAATAGTGTTATTGGTCAGTGGTTGAGCCTTGGCGCGTTGGTCGTCCTTGGCTTGGGAATGTATATTTCATTTACCAAACCAGATCTGTTCACATATTCCCTCATTTGCCTTTTGGTCGGGTTTATTATGACACAGGTAGGGATGTATATGGGCAGCCGTTGGGGACGTTCCCCGCGCCCAGACGAAAAACTGGATGGTGGATTAAAAGGCACACACGCCGAATTTACTCTATATCACTATGCAACTCCAGCAGCACATTTATTGGTTGGCCCAGCCGGTGTGTGGACGCTTCTACCGTACCACCAACGCGGAAAAATATTCTTTGAAAAGAATCGATGGAAGATGAAAGGCGGTGGTTTCCTGCAAGGATATATGCGTATCTTTGGGCAGGAAGGCATCGGCCGTCCAGATATTGATGCAGAGAATGAAGTGCTCACCACGAAAAGATTCTTCAGCAAGAACATGGATGAGGCCAATATTCCCGAAGTAAAAGCCGTTTTAGTATTCACAAACGATGAAGTTGAACTAGACAAGGGTGATTCACCCATTCCTGCTATAAAACTCAAACAGTTAAAAGAGTTCGTGCGCCAGAATTCAAAAAACAGGGTACTTACAAGCGCCCAAATCGCAGAAATTACCAATCTATTCGTAAAAGAATAGATTACTGTTGCCTTCATGCTTCAACATCTATTCACTAACCTTCGAAAGATCTATTTCCGCTTCGGTAATGAAGGCATCATTCGATTCCTTATCCTGTGCTTTATCATCATTGCTGCAGGGATAAGAATACAACTTTATGGTGATCCAAAATTATCAGTTTCTGGAAATGACACCCTCAGTTACGTTAAAGCTTCTCAAGTGCCGCTATTTTCAAGTGAAATGATGACAGGCAGGCGGTTGCTTAGCACCAACCTTATTTACAAGGTGTTGGAGCCAAAAGATGGATACCAGATAATAGCCAATGGATCCATTGAAACCACTCATCGGGTCTTTCAACCTGGGTTTGATCGAATTGCCGTCCTGCAACTTATTCTTTCCCTTGTTGGGTGGGGGCTCTTGGCTTTCTTCATATCAGAACACCTCAAAACCCCGTACATGAGAGTGATCAGCGCAGTCACGATCATTCTTTTTGCATTCACACCACAAATGGCAGACTGGGACAGTATCCTTATGTCTGAGTCTTTGACCTTTTCGCTATTTGCTCTTCAATTGGCTTTCTTAATCAAGCTTACTTTTACGATCTATAAGAATCCAAACTCCAATACGTTTCCATATTTTGCAGCTTGGGCAGTCACCTATTTTGTATGGACTTTTCTGCGAGATACGAACCTCTTCGCCTCCTTTGTAACCAGCGGAATGGTCGGTATCTTGCTATTCTCTATTAGATATCGAAAGAGTAAATATCTGCTCGGAACGCTTGCGTTTGTTACGGCAATCTTAATCATTGGCCTGGTTACATCGGGAAACAGCACACGTTCTCTGGTTCAAATAGTAAATATTTACAATGACGACCTTCTCGTCAGCCCGGCAAGGGTAGCCACTCTGACAGAATTAGGTATGCCCGACCCTGCCTCGGCGGAATACAGGGAATGGTTTCAAGAAAAATCTACAACAACTTTAATTAAATTCATGCTCATCCACCCAGGGTATCCTGTAACAAAGATCATTAATGATTTTCCCATGGCCTTTACAGAGATCGAGCAAACCTATTTTGTGATACGTGAACGTGCTTCCATACGAAAATTTTCAATGACCATTGGAAATACTCTTCACCCGGAGAACACGACCCCCTTTCTCTTAAACATATTTCTTTTGTTCGGAGTATTCCTGCTTGCTGTAAAAAACTCAAGCGAGACCAGCCGCCCATGGGCATGGATCTGCGTATGGCTTTTCCTAACTGCCACCACAGCCCTCATCCCAACCATTCTCGGTGATACCTGGGCGCTAAACCGCCATGCTCTTTTCTCAACAATGATCTATCGTATGTGCATGTGGCTGTTTCCTTTTATCGTCATGGATATGGCCCTTGAGAAAGCCCCAACTCCCCAAATTATATAAACACCAACCTTATGGTACACTTGTTCTAATATGACCATTATCGTCTCTCTTGATATCGAAACCACCGGCCTCGACGAAAATCGCGAGGCCATTATTGAAATTGCCGCAGTAAAGTTCAACGGCCGCCGTGTAGAAGATGAATTCTCTACACTCATCAACCCCGGCAAAGCCATCCCAGATTTCATTACAGGATTAACCGGCATCGACAATGCCATGGTACGTCAGGCTCCACGTCTTCGAGATATCGCGCACGAGCTTACGGCCTTTGTCGGAGATGCACCCATTCTCGGTCACAATGTCAAATTTGATATTGGCTTTCTCCGCAGAGCTGGCCTGTTTGAATTTCAACAGACCCTGGATACTTACGAACTCGCGTCTGTGCTAATGCCAACCGCAAGCCGCTATAACCTTGGTTCACTCGGACAGCAACTCAACATTCCTCTCCCAGCCACCCACCGAGCATTGGACGATGCCCGCGTGACGCAAGCTGCGTATGTTCGCCTGTTTGAAATGGCTTGCGAGCTTCCTGTCGAAACACTCACAGAGATCGTCCAACTTGGCGATTTTGTGGATTGGGATGCGGGCTGGGTCTTTCAACAAGCCTTGCAGATTCGGTCCAAGCAAGGGCCGCAAGCCAGGCGAGTCAAAACCGCCTCTTTTTCTGGACCGATGTTTGATTCAACCAAAAGAGAATCATCTACGCCGATTCAGAAGAACGAAGAGCCAACCCCCATTGACCCAGAAGAGATTGCCTCCGTGTTGGAATATGGCGGGCCATTCTCTCAATATTTTGAATCTTACGAACATCGTCCGGAACAGGTGGAAATGCTCAAGGCGGTGGCAAATGCCCTTTCGACCGGCAACCATCTCATGGTCGAAGCGGGAACCGGCGTAGGCAAATCCTTTGCATATTTAGTCCCTGCGGCATACTTTGCAACTCAGAACAACACTCGCATTGTCGTATCCACCAACACAATTAACCTGCAAGACCAGTTGATAAAAAAAGATTTACCCAACCTGAAAGCAGCGCTCAATCTGGATGTGCGTACCGCAGTGATGAAAGGCCGAAGCAATTATCTCTGCCCGCGCAGGCTGGACTTTATGCGCTCGCATGGTCCCAAAGATGCCAACGAGATGCGCGTGCTAGCAAAAATTTTGGTGTGGATGATCGACAATACCAGCGGTGACAGAAACGAGATCAACCTCACTGGCCCCATTGAGCGGGATGCATGGATGCGTCTCTCTGCCGAAGATGATAATTGCACCACAGAGACTTGCATGGGGCGCATGGGCGGCAGTTGTCCGTTTCAACGCGCAAAACAGGCAGCCCAAAATTCGCACATACTTGTTGTGAACCATGCGCTGCTGCTTTCGGATGTTGCATCGGGCAGTAAAGTATTGCCTGAATATGATTATGTGATCGTGGATGAAGCGCACCACATGGAATCGGCCATCACAGGCGCGCTGTCTTTCCGTTTGACCCAAAATGACATTGAACGCATGATGAAGGAACTGGGCGGGTCTTCTGCGGGCTTGCTGGGCCGTATTTTGACAGATCTTCACAACTCGCTGCGCCCATCGGATTTTGGCCTGTTACAACAGAAAATTAAACACACCACCGATCAAGCTTTCCGGGTGGAACAACTTGCCAAGCAATTCTTCAACGTGCTTAGCGATTTCATCGCTATTCAACGTGAGGGACAGCCGCAGAGCAATTACTCCTGGCAAATGCGTATTCAGCCTGCGACACGCACCCTGCCTGGCTGGGATGATGTGGAAGATATGTGGGGGCAGACTGGCGAAACACTGGCTTTGTTAGTCAAATCGCTTGAAGAACTGTACAAAAATCTCGGCGAGCTGGCTGCTGAAGGCCATGATAGTGTGGAAGACATCATGGGAAATATGAGCAGCTTAATCCGCCGTATGACCGAAGCGGAAGCAGCTGCCTCAGGCTTGATGCACAAACCGTCTAATGAGTTGATCTACTGGGTGGAAGTAAATCCACGCGGCGAGCGGTTGTCACTGAATGCAGCACCGCTGCGAGTTGGTCCGCTTGTTCAAAAACATCTCTGGTACGAAAAAGCCAGCGTCATTTTAGCCTCTGCTACTATGACTACGCATGGTGAGTTTCAATACATCCGCAACACGCTTTCCGCTGAAGATGTAGATACGGTGGCTCTTGGCTCCCCGTTTGATTACGAATCCAGCACACTGCTTTATGTGGCAAATGACATCCCTGAACCCAATGTGCATGGCTACCAGCAAATGCTGGATAAGACCATCATCGCCACAGCCAAAGCCACTGGCGGGCGGATGCTCGTGCTGTTCACTTCCTACGCGGCGCTTAAGAAGACAGCGCAAGCCATTACTGGCCCGTTGGCGCGTGAGGATATTTTTGTTTACGAACAAGGTGAAGGCGCCTCACCAAATGCCTTGTTGGAGTCTTTCAAATCCACTGAGCGGGCTGTCT
>CAZHOX010000082.1:0-5766 GCA_964534345.1 uncultured Anaerolinea sp. | reverse complement strand
GGCGCCTCACCAAATGCCTTGTTGGAGTCTTTCAAATCCACTGAGCGGGCTGTCTTGCTGGGTACACGTTCCTTCTGGGAAGGTGTGGATGTGCCTGGGGATGCTCTTTCAGTAGTGATCATCACAAAACTCCCTTTTGACGTGCCATCCGACCCTATTATTGCTGCACGCTCAGAATTATATGAAGACTCATTCCACGAATATTACCTGCCTGAATCCATTTTGAAATTCCGTCAGGGGTTTGGTCGTCTCATTCGCACAGCATCAGATCGAGGAATCGTTGCTATTTTGGACAGGCGCGTGCTTACCAAGCAATATGGGCGTTTGTTCCTAGAGTCATTACCAGCTTGCACAGCAAGACAGGGAGTGGCAGCAGGGCTGGCTAAAATGGCTGGTCAGTGGCTTGGGATGTAACCAGAAGTAGAATTTCCAGATTCGCTCATTCAAGAGGATGAATGCCCAATATCTATTTCATTTTGTTTGAAATCATTATCTACATCCAATTTGTCTTATGTGTGCGCCATGCATTCAGGTATGGGACTATTGCCAATTTTCTCAAGCTTGGCTTTGGCATCCTCTTTGGAGTGACCTTGGAACTGGCGACCATTCGTCAGCTCAATGCTTATGAGTATGGACGTTTTCTGCTTATGGTGTGGGATGTACCGCTATGTATTGGCGTGGCATGGGGATGCATCATTTACAGTGTAATGGAGTTTTCGGATGCGAGCAGCCTGCCATATTGGTTCCGCCCTATTTTGGATGGATTGCTTGCTTTAAATATTGATCTTGCCCTTGATGCGGTTGCCATCCGCTTTGGGTTCTGGGATTGGGGACAAGGGTTACAAAGCCAATATTTTGGCGTTCCATACGCGAATTTCTGGGCATGGTTTTGGGTAGTCTTTTCCTTCTCAATGGGATATCGTGTTTTTGCTCGAAATACGGACTGGGCAGGCAAGTGGTTATCAGCACCTTTGGCGTTTATTGTAGGGTTAGCTGGCGTTTTGGGGACAAATGCCTTTATCACCTTTGTGGTGCCAACCAGCATTCGAGCAGGTGTTATTGCCATCACGCTTATCACTGCGCTGGGAATTGTTTTTTACAAACGCCCACACTTTTATCAAAGGCCTGTCCACCCTATTGCGTTCTGGATTCCATTTCTGACACATGCTTATATTCTTGTTGCAGGAATTGCATCAGGCGTTATTTTCAAGCCTGTTTTCCTGTTGATCGTTGGTTTGGCAATGCTTGTGATCGCATTTTATTTACACAACAAGTCTGCTAAAGAAATATTTGCAAAGTAAAAATTCACAAAAAGATTTTTTCATTAGCTGAATCAGTATCCACCACCTTGCTGGCACACGTGAAAACTGTCAGGCTGTGCTATGTCAATTTAATAGCATCAGCTTCCCGTTTAAGTATGAAGCGGGGCGTCTTCGTTATCAAATATCTCCCCAAAAAAGTTAGGCTGGTTTAAATCTGCGCAAGATGGACGACAGATCATCCAATGAGAGAAATGCATCCACAATACGAGGGTCAAAATGTGAGCCGGAAAGTTCACGGATACTTTTTTTCACTTCCGTAGGGTGAATTCCCTTGCGGTATGGGCGGTCTGAAACAAGCGCATCCCACACATCCACAATGGCAAAAATACGCGCAGCAAATGGAATTTCCTCTCCCTTCAGACCGCGAGGATAACCAGTGCCATCCCACTTTTCGTGATGACAATATGGAATATCCAGAGCTGGATTTAGAAACTTGATCGGGCTCAACATTTCATACGCATATCGTGGATGTTTCTCGATCAGTGCGCGTTCATCATCGGTGAGTTTCCCGGGCTTAAGCAAAATGCCGTCTGGAATTGCCATCTTGCCAATATCATGCAAAAGGGCGCCGCGCGTGATGTGGACGATCTCATTCTCTTTTAGACCCATTCCTCTGGCTAGTGTTTGCGTGAGCGCTGTGACACGTCTGGTGTGACCTTCTGTTTCCTTGTCGCGCAGATCTAGTGCGCGCACCCAGCCTTCCAGTGTGGCTTGATACGCGATCTCCAGTTCTTCGTTGCTCGCTTGCAGATCGTCAAACAAACGCGCATTGTGTATTGCAATTGCGGCCTGATTAGCAAATGCAGTGATTAGGTCAAAATTTTCCTGTTGAAACACTCCTGAATATGCCCTATTATCCACATAGATCACGCCGATCAGCTTATCTTTTATTGTGAGTGGCACACATAAAATAGACAGAAGATGATAAGCCGCCACGCTGAATTGCGCTTCAAACCGCGGGTCTTCTTGCGCATTCGTGGTGAGGACGAGTTTCCCCGTCTCCACCACGCGATTGATGACAGTTTTACTAACAGCGAATTGGTCTTCATTAAGATCTACATGATCTAACCCGCGCGCAACTTGAACAGCCAGGTTGCCATCTGGCTCACGCAGCATGAGAAAGCCGCGTTCTGCGCGCATCAACTTCACCAACCTATCCATCACGTCTGACAAAACCCGCTTCAACCCTAACGAAGAGTTGATCGAGCTTCCGATCTGCACAAGCGCATCAAACTGAGATTCATGGGTTTGGATCTGCTTCGACACTGAACTTTTGACCTTGTTCAAAGTGCTTGCGGCTTGCGTCAAGTCTCGCAGCATCTGAGAATTTTGTCCGCCGCTCGATTGCGAAACGGCTTTCATCACATCAGACAATAAATTACTTATTTCCCAAAGCTGCTCCTGAACAATATTTGTGTCGGATGGTTGTTTCATGTTATTTAGTCCTTGTGGGGCAATAAAAAGCCGTAAACCTGCCAAGCAATGCTGTCAATAAATCTTTGCAGGTTTTTCAGGTTAACTTCACAGTTTCGGCAAAACGATGGATTGCTGTTTTTGATACTTGCCCTTTTTATCGGCATAAGAAGTGGTGCATTCTTCATCAGCCTCAAAGAACAACACTTGAGCCAGCCCTTCATTTGCATAGATCTTGGCGGGCAGTGGCGTGGTATTGGAAATTTCAAGGGTAACAAACCCTTCCCATTCCGGCTCAAAAGGCGTTACATTGACGATAATTCCGCAACGTGCATATGTAGATTTCCCCAGACAAACTGTCAATACTTTTCGCGGAATACGGAAGTATTCCACAGTGCGAGCAAGAGCAAAGGAGTTGGGCGGAACGATACAAACATCCCCTACAAAATCCACCATTGATTTGGTATCAAAGTTCTTCGGGTCTACCGTGGCTGAAAAAACATTGGTAAAAATCTTGAATTCATTGGCGACCCGCACATCATATCCATACGATGAAACGCCATACGAAATGACACCTTCCCGAACCTGATTCTCTACAAAAGGTTCGATCATTTTTTGCTCAAGCGCCATCGTACGAATCCAGTGATCTGGCTTTAATCCCATTTTCTTCTCCTCACGTATTTTGATATATAATGCGTGCTGATTTTATAACAAAATTGCAAAGTTTTAATTGCAATTTCTATATATAATCTCCAACGACGGTCCAATGTGGGCTGATTCCAATCCAATAAATGAGGCAGAAGAATGAAAAGATTTTTTAGTATGTTGGCTAGTGAGGTCGCTTTAGGAACTTTGATCGCACTACTCAGCGTTTCCACCGCCATTGCCAGCTATCAGGGCGCCATGGCAGATTCAGAACAAAACAAGTATGAGATCCTTGGAATGCAAAACCTAAATGACGGGAACGCCGAATATCTCACCGCCAATCAGGAAATCACCCAAGATTATTCCTACTACGACAATTGGTACCTGAATGTGGATGAAAGGCCTGAGATTGCAGCCTATTATGAAGGTGACTTCTCCCAGGCGTTACAAGATGCCATAGCCCGCGATGAAGGTATTTGGGACGAAACTTATTACACAGACATGTACGCCACCGCCAGCGCGCTCTTTGACGAATCCGATACCAACTTCGGCATCGGCTCACAATACGACGAAAAAGGCGACCAGCTCCAGCTCGTCATGCTCATCATGGCTCTCGGACTCGCTCTCGCGGCTTGGGGCTCCCTGCTTGGTGCAGAAAGCAAAATGCGCGCAATGTTCTCCCTGTTTGGTCTTATTGCTTTCCTTGCAGCGCTTTTCATCTACTTCTTTATGGTTCCCGCTGTAATCATCTAATTAAAGTTGGCATTAAAAACGGCGGACCTTTTTTGAGGTTCGCCGTTTCATTATTACTCTTGTTGGTATAATATTAAATATGACATTACAAACATACCGTCAAATAATAAATGAATGGCGCAAAGAACGTGACGAAACCATCCGCAAAGAAAATGGATGGCTGGCTCTTTCTGGTTTGTATTGGCTAAAACTCGGAAAAAACCAAATTGGCTCCGACCCTAAATCTGAAATCCAATTGCCCGAACGCATTCCAGCCAACATTGGTTTTTTTGAATATAACGGCCGGTCAGTTACCTTCCGCGCAGTAGCGGGTCAAAATATACAAATTAATAATAAACAAGCCGATTTTGCCCTTCTGCAACCCGATATTTCAGAAAATCCCAGCTATCTTCGAGTGCAGGATATTCAACTTGTTGTCATTCAGCGCGGCAATCGGATGGGCGTCCGCATGTGGGACAATCAACGCGAAGAGCGACGATCTTTCCCCGCTCGCAGCTGGTACGACATCGACGAAAATTACCGCGTCCCTGCCACCTACACCCCATACGAACGCCCCAAAATGGCCTATTTCCCTGATATCACCGGCGAAAAATCTGAATTCCCCGTAGATGGATATTTATCCTTTGAATTTGGCGGAAATCATTATCAGCTTGATATCAATAAAGAAGATGATGAAACCTACTTCATCCGCTTCTGGGACCCTACTAGCAAGGAAGGAACATACCCCACAGGGCGTTACCTTATTGCTGATATTGAAGCAAAAAACAAAATTTTCATAGATTTCAACAAAGCTTACAACCCGCCCTGCGCTTTCACAGACTTTGCTACATGTGTTTTTGCTCCCGAACAAAACCATTTGGACTTCAAAGTAATGGCAGGGGAAACATATCACGCCTACGAATAAAAAACGCCGCTTACTGCGGCGTTTTTTTCAACCTTACACAAAAAGGTTCATGAAGAAATCCGGTATAAAGAAGTTTCCAATACCAAATCCCCATTTCAGTACACAACAGACCACAAAAATAACGACACCAAGCGCAAGCATCATATAGTCATTACGTTTGTATTGCAGGCTTGGTCCCTTCAACCACGTTCGCGGCGCTGTGCCAAATGCCCGCAGGTCCATTGCATCGATCACTTCTTCACCTGTCACAGTGGACTGCATGACAACTGGAATGATCAATGGTGCAAGCTTTCGAATGCGGGCTACAAGACCACCCTTTAACTTATCCATTTCGTATCCACGAGCGCGTTGAGCATCCATGGTGATCACCAAGTCGCGAGCAAAGGTGGGAAGGAAACGAAAGGCAAGATCCATGGTGAAAGACACATTATCAGATGTACCCATACGTTTGAAAGCGGTACCATACATATTAGGATCTATAGTATACGGAATGGGAAGCGCAAGGATCGTCATGGTGATCATGCGAGTGATCTGGGTAATAGCAAACCACAATTTGGAAACCGTAACGGGAACGTCCCAACCAATATCCGTAAAGGGAATCTTTATGGGAACAATGAACAAAATTGGAGAAACAATGTCGGTCACCGAGGAAGGACCGCCCCGCCCAGACAACAATCCATTCAGGCCCACAATAAAAAACACCAAAAATGCAATGAACATCCAGATACG
>CAZHOX010000081.1:0-13507 GCA_964534345.1 uncultured Anaerolinea sp. | reverse complement strand
AGCAATGCATGTTTCAGCATCATTGAACCTGTCACAGGAGCTAGCCTGCCGAAACAAGGCAGAATCAATTTTGCATGGACAGAACAGCCCGGCGCAGAAAAATATGTCATCACCTTTGTGGATCAAAATGGAAATCATGCAAGTATTGAGACCACAAGCACGAGTGAACAAAGATATATTGAGATATTGCCAAACGGCGGGCAATATAGCTGGTTTGTAACATCCTACGGCGCAGATGGAAACGAGATCTGTTCAACAGAGGCAGTTACTTTCACAAAGCCAATCGGCGACCCCACGCAGAAACCGCCCGACGATGACCCCTCGGTGCCGCCTGCATGTGATCCTCATGATTGTGCTGGCAGTTGTCCAGATCCTTTATATTGTTATCCTCAATAAAAGTTTTTTTGAATTATGGTAGTTTCCTGTACATACAGGGAACTGCCTATTTTATTATTCAAACTTATTTTCCAAAAAGGGCCCAATGAAAAAAGAGAAAAAGCCATTGAACCTGCGCGCCATTCTATTACTGGGAACATTATCACTAGTGCTGCTGCTTCAAATTGCAGGGCTTTTCCCCAATGTGACCACTCCCCTTGAACAAATGGAGTATTCTGCGCGGGATATTCTGATGCGCTTGCGAGGGAAGGAAGCGCCGTCAGACGATATTGTCATTGTGGCAATTGACGATGAGTCATTTAGCGGTACAGGCTTTCAATGGCCCTGGCCTCGTTCCTACTTTGCCAAGATCGTGGATCAGATCAATGCAGGCGGCGGCAAAGTCATCGGTGTGGATATTTTTCTTTCTGAACCAGATCATATTGAAAGCAACGATCTTGAATTTGCAGATGCGCTTGGTCGCAGCCCAGCGGCTGTCAACGTTTTACAAATCATCAAAAATGGCGACGAACAATTTTCATCTCTAACTCTTGTGCAGCCGCTATCTCCCTACCGCAATGTTCTGGATGGTGTGGGGATCACATCGTTCATTCGGGATGAAGACGCCATCATCCGCAGTATGCAGGCGTTCGATTCCTATAATGGTGAAATGTATTATCACTGGGCATTTGAAGTAGCAAGGTTATATCTTGGGGTTGAAATGCCTTCCAACCCAACCAGTACAAGCCTCCAATTCAATGGCAAAAGGGTTCCACTGAATGCAGGCCAATTGCTCGTCAATTTCACGGGTCCCGCCGGTTCATACCCAACTTACTCAGCATACAATGTTGCGCTTGGTGATGTTCTCGAACAAAACCCGGATGCCTTTCGTGACAAAATTGTTCTGATCGGAGCGACCACCGTAACTTTGCAGGATATTTACCCAACCCCCTTCTCCACTAAAATCCCTACTTCGGGCGTGGAAATTGTGGCAAGCACCATCGATACACTTATCAGCGGAACATACATCACCCAAGCCTCAACATGGATTTCATTCCTAATCACCGTTTTGGCTGGGCTGCTTGCCTATGCAATTTCATTCTCAAAACGGCCATCGCTGACAGTCACTCTGTTGCTCGCTGGTATGGCGAGCTATTTGGCAATAGCATTTATCGTTTTCATCCGCCAGAGATATGTGCTGCCAGTAGTAGCCCCGCAGATCATGCTTTTCCTTGGCGTTGTGCTGCCAACGCTAGAGCAGGCGGTTTCACAGGAACTTGAAAAGCGGCGTGTCCGTAGTTTGTTCAGCCGCTTCATATCCCCAGAAATGGTAGATCAGATGATGGCAACGCAAGACCTGTCTTCACTGAATAAACGCTCCGATATCAGCATCATCTTTTCAGATATTCGCGGCTTCACCACACTTTCTGAAAAACTCACTCCAGAAGAGGTAGTAGCCCTGCTCAACCCGTATCTTGAAGCCATGTCCAAGATGATCTACAAGCACGGCGGCACCGTGGACAAATACGAAGGCGACGCCATCATGGCCTTTTTCGGCGAGCCAGTGCCATACAAAGATCACGCTGTCCGTGCCATGCGAGCCTCGCTGGATATGCGAAAAGCGTTGACAGAACTCAAAGATCAATGGGCAAAGGAAGGGCGTCCCAGCAAGATCGAAATGGGTATCGGCATCAACTCAGGAGAAGTTTTCGTAGGCATGGTCGGTTCGGAGCAACGCATCAATTACACGGTCATTGGCGATAATGCCAACCTCGCCTCCCGCCTGCAAGATCTGACAAAAACCTACGACTGGCCCATTCTCATCAGCGAGAGCACCTATCAACACGTCAAAGACGAATTCGATTGTGAATTCGCAGACGCGGTGACCGTCAAAGGCAAAACCAAGGCTGTAAACGTGTACAAAGTGTTGGGATATAAAGGAGCAACTGCCGCAGAGCAGATAAAACCCTGGCAGAAGTAACAGACCCGAGCGTAGAAAGAAGCGGCACGTCATCCACGGATGTGCCGCTTTCGTTTGTGAAGTACTTGTGTCGAATTGCACTAAATTGCGTTTTATGATAAATTTATGGATAAATTTCACAAAGGTGAGGGCACATGAACGCAGAAAAAATACCAGATATTATCATCGGGCGGCTTCCTGTTTATCTGCGCGCACTCCAGCGGATGGCAGACAACGGCATAAAGACCACTTCATCGCAGGAACTTGGCGAACATGTGGGTATCTCTGCCGCTCAAATTCGCAAGGATATTTCCCAGTTCGGCGAGTTTGGGAAACAAGGCACCGGCTATTCCATAGCCTACTTGTTAGACAAACTTCGCGAGATCCTCAAGGTTGACCGCATTTGGGATGTAGTACTGATCGGCGCAGGAGATATGGGCCACGCCCTTGCAAATTACCAAGGCTTTCACAATCGCGGCTTTCACATCGTAGCGATCTTTGACAACAACAAAGAAAAGATCGGCACAAAGATCGGCGAGTTTACAATTCAGGATGCTGATAAGATGATTGAAAGTATCAAGGCAGCCAATGTCAAGATCGCCATGCTCACTGTGCCTGCCCCCACCGCACAAGGTGTAGCTGATAAATTGATCCAGGCGGGCGTGCGTGCAATTCTCAACTATGCTCCCATCAGCTTGAATGTGCCGAACAATGTAAAAGTACAATACATTGACCCAGCCACCCACCTGCAACGCATGACATATTATTTATAAAGTAAGAATTAGCCAGCAAACAAGAAGGAAGACTCGCCCGATTTTTCGCAGCGAGTCTTTTTATTTAGATAAAAATACCGCTTCAGACTCACTCGCGCTTGCTCCTGTTCAAATAGCAGAATCAGCGCCTGAATCAGAATCCACCAAATAGCCACCTGCATATTCTTTTAAAAAATTAGAATCTTTAGGTAGAATATTCAAAAACGAAATTAATAGCAGGTGGCAATTTGAACAAAAAAGCATTCGGTGCCGATCTATTTTTCCCAGAACTTGAAACCGAGCGTCTCCACCTCGGTCAGTTAACAATGGACAATCTTGATTTTGTGTACCAGCACTTCAGCGATCCAAATGTCGCAGAATTCCTTCTGGATGAAGCGCCAATTTCAGATATTTCTCAAGCGCGGGAAATTATTGAATACTATCAGAACCCCGAGCACAAGGCTTGGAACCGTTGGGGAATTTCACTAAAAACCAGCGGCCAACTCGTTGGCACATGCGGTTTCCACAAATGGAACAAACAGGATCTACATGTTGAGATCGGCTATGACTTAAGCCCAGACTTTTGGGGGCAGGGCATTATGTTCGAAGCACTTCAGGCTGTTATCAAAAACGGATTTGAAAGAATGAAAGTAAATAGAATTGCAGCAATTGTTTACCCGCAAAACCAAAGGTCGCTACACTTGTTACATAAACTCGGTTTTCAAACCGAAGGCCTGCTCAGAGATTATCATCACATGAACGGGAATTTCTACGACCACTACATATTGTCATTAATAAAAAGAGATTGGGAAGTTGAGAAATGAGCAAAATCTGGAACGCCGCTGAATACGATGAATCTCGCCGCCGCTTAATTCCTTGCTACGACTTGTTCTACGCAACCGCCGTGGAGTTGGCTGTACGTACTGTCAAAGCCACTTCACCCGCTATTCTCGACCTTGGAGCGGGAACGGGTTTGCTCAGCGAATTCATCATGCAAAAATTTCCATCCGCGTCACTCACTCTGTTGGATGAATCCGCAGAGATGCTTTCAAAGGCGCAACTTCGTTTAGGGCAATACAGTCCTCAAACAGTCATCCAGCCAATGACCGCTCCCCTGCCAACCGGCAGGTTTCATGCTGTTGTCTCTTCTCTGGCTATTCACCATCTACCAGACGAAGATAAACGAAATCTGTTTAGCCGCATTTTCCAATCCCTTGAGCCAGGTGGGATATTTATCAACGGGGAGCAAATTCTTGGTGAAACCGAGTGGCAGCAACAACTATTTGAAGATACCCATCTTGATGGCGCACGTGCCTTGGGCAGTGACGAGAAAGAGATCAAGGCTGCTGAAGAACGCATGAAGTATGACAAATGCTCCACCCTACGAGAGCAAGTAGCATGGCTGCAAGAGATCGGTTTCCAAAATGCGGGTTCTTTCTTTCATTCTTTCCGTTTTGCAGTATACGCTGGCTGGAAGCCAAGTTAAATAAAAAGAGACTTCAAAAAAGAAGTCTCTTTTTGCTTTTGTTTATACCTGAGGTAAATTACGCCGTATTACGTTCAACATGCCAAAAGCTTTAGTAGCACCCTGAACCACACAGGTCAAAGGATTATCTACCAAATAAGCTGGAATGCCCAAGGACTTTGTAAGCAGCTTGTCGATTCCACGCAAAAGCGCACCTCCACCGCACAAGGCCACGCCACGGTCAATGATATCGGAAACCAGTTCAGGCGGGGTCTTTTCCAGCACCTTGCGGCCTGTTTCCACGATCTGCTTCAATGGTTCCTGCAAAGCCTCCACGATCTCACCTGTGGTCAATGTGACAGGACGAGGCAAACCAGTTACCTGATCTTGTCCCTGCACTTCCATGCTATTCTCAATATCTTGTGGAACAGCAGCTCCGATGCGAATTTTCAACTGCTCGGCAGTCACCTGCCCAATGATCACGCCATATTTTCGGCGTACATAATTGACAATGGCATCATCCAGATCCATGCCGCCAGCACGTAATGTATCAGCAGCAACGATGCCATACATGGCCATCACGGCTGCTTCGGTACATCCGCCACCCAAACAAATAAGCATATTTCCAGATGGTGAGTTGATGGGAAGATCAATGCCGATCGCAGCAGCCAAAGGCTGTTGGATAAGAAATGCCTCGCGGCTGCCTGCTTCCATAACTGCCTCATACACGGCACGGCGCTCCACGCTAGTCACTCCGTACGGGACGGAGATCATTACACGCGGGCGAAAGATACGCATTGAACCACTCACGCGCTGTAATAGATATGCAAGCAAAGTCTCGGTGATTTCATAATCAGCGATCACGCCATTTCGCAATGGACGCGTCACTTCGATATTATCTGGAACCTTACCATACATGTCACGCGCCTCAAGACCCGCCGCAACCATCTTTTGATCATCTACTTCGATGGCAACAATCGTTGGTTCCTCCAACAGTACTTGTGCACTGTCAGCGAGGCGTGTGTACATGGTACCCAGGTCCATACCTAGGTCTTTTGAAAAAAGAGCCACGCGGGTTTAATTCTCCGAGGTGGGCATACGCATACCACCCTTGCGATATCGGCGGACCGCATCCAAGCGCAAATTGGATTTGCGTAAAGCGGCTTCCATCGCCAGATAGGCATCGGTATCGGCAGGGACGCCTTTTGCAAGCACTTCTTCAGCTCGTTGACGGGCAGCATCGGCACGAGCTTCATCGATCTCTTCCACATTTTCTGCAGCATCGGCAAGGATAGTGACAATATCAGGCTGTACTTCTGCAACGCCGCCAGCTACTGTGAACAATTCTTCTTTGCCGCTTTTGCGTACTTTCACGATCCCATATTTCAAGGTAGTGAGGACAGGCGCATGCTTGGGTAAAATACCCATCTCACCTGCTGCACCAGGTAACACAACAATATCCACATCACCTGCGAATACTGTGCGATCCTGAGAAACAATTTCACAACGAATGGTCATAGTAGTTCTCCAGTGTCATGCATCTGGTATCAGGCTAGCTGATACCAGACACCTAAACACTTGACGCTGATTAAGCCTTTGCGAGTTTTTCAGCGCGTTCGCGTACGTCTGCGATAGTACCAGCCATCATGAAGGCTTGTTCGGGAAGGTCATCACATTTGCCGTCGAGAATTTCACGGAAGCCGCTGACGGTGTCCTTGATGCTAACATAACGACCGGGGATACCAGTGAAACGTTCCGCTACATAGAACGGCTGAGAGAAGAAGCGTTCGATCTTGCGCGCGCGGGACACGACGAGTTTGTCATCTTCGGAGAGTTCGTCGATACCGAGAATAGCGATGATGTCTTGCAAGTCCTTATAACGCTGGAGAACACGCTGCACTTCGCGAGCTGTCCGATAGTGTTCCTCTCCAACGATATTAGGATCAAGAATTCGGGAGGTTGAGGCGAGCGGGTCCACGGCGGGGTAAATACCCTTTTCTACAATGGAGCGTTCGAGCGCGATGGTCGCATCCAAGTGGGTAAAGGTTGCCACAGGAGCGGGATCGGAGTAGTCATCCGCAGGCACGTACACCGCCTGCATGGAGGTGATGGAGCCGGTGCGGGTGGAGGTAATACGTTCCTGCAACTCACCCATTTCAGTGGCGAGAGTCGGTTGGTAACCTACCGCAGAAGGCATACGGCCGAGAAGCGCGGACACTTCGGAGCCAGACATGGAGAAGCGGAAGATGTTGTCGATGAAGAGCAACACGTCCTTACCCTGGTCGCGGAAGTATTCCGCCATGGAGAGAGCAGTCAATGCTACGCGGAGGCGCACGCCAGAAGGTTCGTTCATCTGACCATAGACCATGACGGTGTCTTTCATAACGCCATATTCGATCATTTCGCGATACAGACCGGTTCCTTCGCGGGTGCGTTCACCCACGCCAGCAAATACGGAGTTACCTTCGTGAACAGAAGCCACCGAGCGGATGAGTTCCATGATGATAACGGTCTTGCCTGTTCCTGCGCCGCCGAAGATACCGGTCTTACCACCCTTAGTAAAGGGAGCAATGAGGTCGATGACTTTCACGCCGGTTTCGAAGACTTCCACACGAGTGGATTGTTCTTCAAAGGCAGGAGCAGAGCGGTGAATTGGGTAATATGTGGCGGCCTGGATATCACCTTTTTTATCAATAGTATGACCAAGCACGTTGAAAATACGTCCGAGGGTGGCGGGGCCAACTGGAACAGTAATAGGAGAACCCAACGCCTTAGCGGAAACACCACGCTGCAAACCATCAGTCGTATCCATGGATACGGTACGAACCCAGTTGCCACCGAGGTGCTTTTGAACTTCTAAAACAAGTGGAGCCTGCCCAGCGCGATCAACTTCGATCGCTTCAAAGAGTTCAGGGACGTTGCCTTCTGGAAATTCAACGTCAACCACACCACCTAAAATTTGTACTACACGGCCATTTGCGTTTGCCATGATTTCCTCCAGTTATTTCGCGGCCAGCGCTTCAGCGCCGCCCACAATGTCTAAGATATCGTTCGTAATGCCCTGCTGACGAACTTTGTTATAAGCCAATTGCAACGCGCCGACCAATTCTTTTGCGTTGTCTGTCGCATTGCGCATGGCGATCATGCGGGCAGCATGTTCGCTGGCTTGCGATTCAAGGATTGCCTGATAGACCTGCAATGCTGTAAAGCGTGGAATAATCTCGTCCAGAATTTCCTTCTGGTCTGGTTCATATTCATACGCCGCTGCAGGTCCTTCTGAAGACTTGTGCTCGAACTCTTCCACACGGCCTTCGCCACCCAACTCAAGCGGCAAAAGTTTCTTGACCGTGGTCAACTGGCGAGCCATATTGATGAAGTCAGTATAGACAAGGTACACCTCATCCACATTGCCCTTAAGGAATTCATCCACAGCCATGCGTCCAATAGCGGAGACATCCATAAAGGTAGGGGCAGCGGGGAGGTTACTGAAATCTGCAATCACTTGTTTGCGTCGGCGGATGAGCAAATCACGGCCTTTACGGCCAACTGCAATATATTGGACAGGAGTAGAATTCGGGTCAAAGCGCTGAGCAGTGAAACGAATCACATTGGAGTTGTAGGCGCCCGCGAGGCCGCGGTCACCAGTAATGACAACTACCAAGGTATTTTTCACAGAATTGCGTTTTGCCAAAAGCGGATGCAGGCTGTCACGGCCGGGTTGTTCGGCAACATGTTTCAGAACCTGCCACGCTTTTGTCGCATACGAGCGAGTCGCCGTTACCGCATTGATTGCCTTGCGGACCTTGCTGGCGCTCACCGTTTCCAAAGCGCGCGTGACCTGCGAAATATTTTTTACGCTCTTTATTCGGAGCCGCATTTCACGAGCGGAAGCCATAGGTATTTTCCTCTATCTCTTTGATAAACCTAGGCGATCCAGCCCGCACGGAAGCCATCGAGGGCTTTCGCCAAGGCAGCGCGATTGTCATCAGTAATGGCTTTCTTGGCAATAATATCCTTACCAATTTCAGGGTAGGAAGTAGCCATATAACGAGTGAGGTCTGCCTGCCATTGAGCCATCTTTTCAAGCGGAACACTGTCGGCGTAACCGTTGGTTCCTGCAAAAATAACGATAACCTGTTCTTCAAACTCCATTGGTTGATATTGCGGCTGCTTGAGAATTTCCTGCATGCGCTGACCGCGGCTCAATTGCTGCTGTGTGGACTTGTCGAGGTCAGAGGCCATGAGAGCGAACGCAGCCAACTCGCGATAGGCTGCCATGTCAAGGCGGAGGCGACCAGCCACCTGCTTCATGGCTTTGGTCTGGGCATCACCACCCACACGGGAAACGGAGATACCCACGTTCACAGCAGGGCGAATACCTGCGTTGAAGAGGTTACCTTCAAGATAAATCTGACCATCGGTAATGGAAATCACGTTTGTGGGGATATACGCAGAGACATCACCGAGGAGAGTTTCAATAATAGGCAGTGAAGTCAGAGAACCGCCGGTGCCAGCTACTTTCACGATCTTATGTCCATCTCCCAAAGCCTTGGCAGCTTCTTCCGCCTCATGCTTGGAAAGCGGACCGGAATACACTTTACCATCCACGCCATCTTTGGCATCGGCAAGTTCATTGCTGTAATCCTTCTTGGTTACAACATAATTGTTCGCAAGACGGGCAGCACGTTCGAGCAAGCGGGAGTGAAGGTAGAACACATCACCAGGGTACGCTTCACGTCCGGGAGGGCGGCGGAGAAGCAAAGAAACTTGGCGATACGCCCAAGCGTGCTTGGAAAGGTCATCATAAATAATCAAAGCATCACGGCCTGTTTCCATGAACTCTTCGCCAATGGCGCAGCCTGAGTAAGGAGCAATGTACTGCAACGCGGCAGATTCATCGGCAGAGGCCATAACAATAATGGTGTGATCCATCGCGCCATTCTTCTCAAGAATACCGAGGGTACGGGCAACAGCAGCCTTCTTCTGACCGACCGCAACATAGATACAAACTACGCCCTTGCCCTTTTGATTGATAATGGTATCGATCGCAATGGCTGTCTTACCGGTTTGGCGGTCACCAATGATCAACTGGCGCTGGCCGCGGCCCACGGGAATCATCGAGTCGATGGATTTGATACCAGTCTGCACCGGAGTATCCACATCCTGACGTTCCACCACACCAGGAGCAATGCGCTCAATTGGACGGAAGCCTGTGGTTGCAATCGGGCCTTTGCCATCGATCGGCTCACCCAAAGCGTTGACCACGCGTCCGACCATTGCATCACCTACAGGTACAGAAGCGATGCGGCCAGTTCCTCGAACAGACATGCCTTCGATGATGCCATCATACGCACCCATCACGATCACGCCGACACTATCCTTTTCAAGGTTGAACGCCGTACCCATAACGCCGTTCGAAAACTGTACAAGCTCCTGCGCACGAACATTCGCAAGACCATGCACACGGGCAATACCGTCACCCGCTTCAACTACAACACCAATATCACTAATGTTGAGTTCAGGCTTAAAGCCCTCAATTTGTTTCTGCAGATCACCGGTGATCTGTTTGATCAAGTCTGACATTAGGTAGCCTCCACCAAAAATACGTATTATGTACAATAACCCGGATAAGGTGCTTATCCGGGTATAAATTTATTTTCCGTTTATACGCTTAGTGAGGATGCGTACAAACGAGCCAATGATACCTGAAAGGAGAGTGATTGTCTAGTTACAAACATCGATACCTTAAGAAATGCCTCTCACCCTTGTCATCTGTACATCTTATACTATACTACAACCCGTTATTCATTATTTTTAGGAGAAAAAAAAGCCCAGAGATGAACAGCCTCCAGGAAGCAAAACCTCCCCACCGCCACCTAAAACGCTATTGGAAAATAGCCGTTCTTGCAAATATCAAAGACGATTCACAACCAAAACCAGAGGGAGTTCCCCCGGACGCTTTTGCAGATTATGACTACATTGAAACAATGGACGCGGTTCGTGCTGCGCTCGAAACTGATGGCCACTCAACCGTATTTATCCACGCTGACAGAGACCTGCCCTACGCGCTCCGTGAAGAAAAACCCGATATCTGCTTCAACCTTGCTGAAGGCCTAGGTGGAGACGCGCGTGAAGCACAGGTCCCCGCTTTGCTCGAAATGCTTGGCATTCCATACACAGGATCCCGCGTTCTAGCAAACGGTATCTCCCTCGATAAAACCCTCACCAAACGAATCTGGCGCGACCGTCGTCTGCCTGTTGCCCCGTTTCAAGAATTTAATGCTGGCGACGAACCCCTGCGCCCTGAACTTAAGTTCCCATTATTCGTAAAACCTGCCCGCGAAGGGACGGGTATGGGCGTAGACATGAAAGCCATTGTCAACAACGAAAAAGAACTGCGGGAACGTACACAATACATCATTAATGCCTATCAACAGCCTGCCCTTGTAGAGACGTTTTTGCCCGGGCGTGAATTCACTGTCGGCATTTTAGGGAGGGCAGATGCAAAATTATATTCTCGTCACCCAGAGTGGTACGAAAAAGACGGCTTCCATCGCTTCCCGGTTCTTGAGTTAGATACTACCCGCTCCGATGAGCCTTGGGTGTACACAAACGAAGCCAAATCCAAAGAAGTTGGTGCTGATGGCGTCCCCGGCTTCTTCTGCCCTGCAGACATTGAACCCGAACTCGAAAAGAAATTGAAATACCTCGCTCTGCGCGCCCACCAACTCCTTAACACATTGGATGTCTCCCGCACAGATATTCGTCTCGATGAAGAAGGTGCGCCTCGCTTAATAGAGATCAACACCCTGCCCGGCATCACCCCCGGTTACAGCGATCTTTGCCTACAAGCAGAAGCAGAAGGAATTCGTTACGAAGACCTTATCCTTGAAATCCTTTACCTCGGTGCAAGCCGCTGGGGGATGTTGGAGCCGCGCGAATACGTTCCTGATTCACCGAAGAAGCGCTAACTGAACAGAAATATGACACATCCCAGTATTAATCTTTCTACCCTTTAGCCGCAGAATTCACAAATTTACACGAAAAAGCCGACCAATTTCACAGGGTCGGCTTTTGTATCCCTCATAAGATTTTTTCAAGAGGTATATCTGAGTATTTCAATCATCATCGCCTCCACCGCCATCTCCACCATCATCATCGCCTTCATTCCCATCATGGCAGGCAGTGCAAGTGGCGCTGCTAAATGAAGAGGGATGGCAAGTACGGCAGGATGTATGTCCGTGATTTACGCCGTACCCACCTTCATCAGCAATACCTGGGTGTGGGCCTGTATATGTTGCAGACCAGTTGCTGGTGTTATGGCAGCCGGCACAGTTGGTGCCAAATACACCGGCATGATAAACAGGTTCTGCATGGCAGGAAACACAAGCTGATGAAATGCCGGAATATTGACCGTTGATATGGCAGCGGGTACATTCCAAACTAGCATGCTCACCCGTCAGAGGGAAATTGCTCAAATTGTGATCAAAAGTTGCGCCCTGCCATGTGGAAGTGGAATGACAGGCTGCACAGTTCGTTCCAAACTGACCGTTGTGGTTATCCTTGCTACGATGACATGAATAGCAATCCTGCGGTGTGCCTTTGTAGACTCCATTAAAGTGACAGCTTGTACAAGCCAGACTGCCATGTGCGCCTGTCAACTTAAAGGCCGCAAGATTGTGGTCAAAGGTTGCGCCTGCCCAAGTGGATGTTGTATGGCAGGCAGCGCAGTTGGTTCCAAACTGTCCAATGTGCTTATCATCTTTCAAATGGCAGGCATAACAATCCTTCGGTGTACCTTGATAAGTTCCATTTTGATGGCACACCTCACAAGTTACATTGACGTGAGCTCCCGTCAATTGGAAGGCGGCAAGGTTATGATCGAAGTTTGCTGGTTTCCAGGCATCAGTAGAATGGCATGAAGCACACTCCAAGCCGAAGCGGCCCGCATGAGGCTCATCTTTTTGGTGACAGGATTGACAATCTTGCGGTGTGCCTTTGTAAGTGTTATTTTGATGACACAAAATGCAATCTGCGTTTACATGCGCACCTGTCAATTTGAAAGCGAATAGGGAATGATCTACCTTAGCCTGGTCCCAGCCTTCTGGTGTATGGCAGGCTTCACAATTTTGGCCTAACTGACCTGTATGATAGTCATCCTGCTGATGGCAGGAGAAGCAGTCTTGTGGCGCAGATTTTAGATCTACAATGCTGCGCGCGTTGAGATGGCATTTAGAACAGCCTGCCTGGGCGTGCTGCCCTGTCAATTGAAATGGGAGCAGGTTATGGTCGAAGGTTGAGGCGAGGGTTTCCAATCCATCGTGGCAGTTTAAGCAATCCACGCCGAACTCCAAGGAATGCACCTGAGTAAAGACTGCATCCATCGAGAAATGGCAGTTGACACAAGTAGTTGTATCCAGTGGGGTTGTGTAGTTTCCCTCATGGCAATCGGAACAGGTAAACGGCTGAGAATCAGCTTTGTGTTGATGAGAACGTAGCGAGAAATTCAGGTCATCATGCGGAAAGTCGGCAAGTGCTATTTCAACAAGCGGGGCTTGCGCTCCACGATGCTCGTGATGACAGTCTAGACAGCGCAGAGGTGCGCTTTGAGCGGGGATACTCAACAAAGCCGAATTGGCGTTTCCATGAAATTTAAAGCCGACAGTGGAAAGCTGCCTTTGCACAAGAATTCCATGCAAGCCACTGTTCAATTCTAATTCTGTGCGGATATCGGTATGGCATGCCATACAACGGTCTGCCATTGTATCTGCTTCCCACGGTGCAGAGTGGCATGATTTGCAATCGCTACCTATTTCTTGATGAGAGGCAACACCACCCAGAATTTCATCGCCATGCTCTGCGTTTAGTGCGCCGGCAGAAAACAATGTGCCGCCTTTCAGGAGAAAGGCGGCAGTGATCAACGCCAGTGTAATAAGTGCTGAAGAGAATCCAGAA
>CAZHOX010000080.1:3012-13838 GCA_964534345.1 uncultured Anaerolinea sp. | reverse complement strand
GAAGAATTACACACTGGCTTTGATAAGGCCGTGGAAAAACTCAAGAGCAACATGGGGCAGGAATACACCATGCTAATCAACGGCAAAGAAGTGAAAGCCGATGAGAAGTTCGAGGATCATTCGCCCGTCAATACCGATTGGGTGCTGGCGACCATGCAGAAGGGCAATGCCACTCATGCACAAGCAGCCATGGACGCAGCACGTGCGGCTTTCCCAGCCTGGAGCCATACCCCGTGGCAGAAGCGCGTGGAACTCCTCCGCAAAGCAGCTTCCTTGATTGAGGAGCGCATTTTTGATCTTGGTGCAGCCATGGCACTTGAAGTAGGCAAGAACCGCATGGAGTCTTTGGGTGATGTGCAAGAGACAGCCGACCTTATTTATTATTCCTGCTACCAAATGGAAAAGAACGATGGCTACGTGGTTGAGATGGGCAAAGACCCGCTCGTTGGCTACGAAGCCCGCAATATTTCTGTGCTGCGCCCGTATGGCGTATGGCTCATCGTTTCTCCCTTCAACTTCCCACATGCACTCACTGGCGGCCCCATGGGCGGTGCGCTTGTGGCCGGCAACACCGTTGTGGTGAAACCCGCCACGGATACCGCATGGGTCGTGCGCCTGTTGATCGATTGCTTCCGCGATGCGGGGCTTCCAGATGGTGTGGTGAACTTCGTCACAGGCCCCGGCTCTACCCTTGGGCAGGCCCTTGTGGATAGCCGCGAAGTGGACGGCGTAACCTTCACAGGCTCCTTTGATGTGGGCATGAAAATGTATCAGGATTTCGCCAAACGTAATTACGTGCGCCCGATGATCCTCGAACTCGGAGGCAAGAATCCAGTCATCGTTTCAAAGAATGCGGATTTGGAACGCGCCACCATCGGAATCATCCGCTCGGCTTTTGGTTTGCAAGGACAGAAGTGCTCCGCCGCCTCTCGCGTGATCGCAGAGGATTCTGTTTACGATGATCTGGTTGCACGCTTGAAGGATGCTGCCAGCAAACTCATCCTTGGCGACCCCACCGACCGCAATACCTACAACGGCCCTGTCATCAACAAATCCTCCTATAACGATTTCAAGAATTTCTGTGAAGAGATCAACCAGGGCGGCGGGAATTTCCTCGTTGGCGGTAATGTAAAAACCGGCGGAATGTACGACAAGGGTTATTACTGCGAGAACACCCTTGTTACCGACCTGCCCTTCGAACACCGCTTGTGGAAGCATGAAATGTTCCTGCCCATCACCACCATCGGTAAAGTCAGCAACCTCGATGATGCCATGACGATTGCCAATAACGTGGACTACGGCCTCACCGCTGGTTTCTACGGCTCTCCCGAAGAGACCGAATGGTTCTTCGACAAGATCGAAGCTGGCGTGACCTACGCCAACCGTCCGCAAGGCGCCACCACAGGCGCATGGCCCGGCTTCCAACCGTTCGGCGGATGGAAGGGTTCAGGCTCTAGCGGCAAGAACGGCGGCGGTCATTACTATGTGCCTCTGTACATGCACGAGCAGATTCGCACCCTGATTAAGTAGTGGTCAGGTAGAAATGTAGACAAGTAAACAGGTAAACAGGCGATCGCCTGTTTACCTGTTTACTTTATTTCCATGCGTACACCCTAACTTTCAGCAGGTAAAATATAGACATGGAAGAAGACTCTCTGACCATTCGCATGGGAACATTTTTTGTAATGATGGGGCTGGGCTCTTTTGTCCTCTTCGTCATTTCAGATATAGTTAATCAAGTTGATTTTGACTATCTGTTTATCGCGATGTTGTTGATCGCTGTCGGCTGGTACTTTCGCCGCAAGAAAGCGCCGCCTCCACCAGCAGGGCGTTTTGAATACCTAAGAAAACTGCGCGAAAACTCAAAAAATAAAAATGCCGATAAAGGCAAAGATAAAAAATAATATGTCCAAACTCATCTCACTAAAAAAAGCCATTTCTGAATTTGTAAAAGACGGGGATATTGTCTACGCGGCGGGGTTCACTCACCTCATTCCGTTCGCAGCAGGGCACGAAATTATCCGTCAGGGCAGGAAAAATCTCACCCTCGCCCGTGCCACACCAGATTTGATCTACGACCAAATGGTGGCGGCAGGCTGCGCAAAGAAAGTCATCTTTTCTTACATGGGCAACCCAGGGGTGGGGTCTTTGCGTATTGTCCGCTCCGCCATTGAAAAAGGGGAACTGGAGTGGGAAGAATATTCTCACTTCGGCATGATTACCCGCTTACAAGCAGGCGCATCTGGGCTGCCATTTTTGCCGATGAATCAAACAGGTGCAACCAGCCTCGAAGGAGTCAACCCGCTCATCAAACGCATCCCTGACCCATACGGCGGCAAAGATGTGATCGTGGTGCCAGCTTTGAATCCAGATGTGGCTATTGTCCACGTGCAGCGTGCAGACAAACAAGGCAACGCTCATTTGTGGGGCATCATCGGCGAACAGAAGGAAGCCGCCTTCGCCGCGAAAAAAGTCATCCTCACAGCAGAAGAGATCGTGGACGAATCAGTGATCAGGTCCGACCCGAACCGCACGATGATCCCAGGCATTGTCGTTAGCGCGGTGTGTCATGTTCCGTTCGCGAGTCACCCATCCTATTCACAGGGATATTACGACCGAGACAACGAGTTCTATCTCGCGTGGGATAAGATCAGTGAGTCACCTGAAAGCGTGAAAAAATATCTCGATGAATGGGTGTATGGTGTAAAAGACCGCAATGCCTACTGGAAGAAACTCGGCGAAAAGGCTCAGAAGCGTTTGAAGGTAAAAGCCCGCTACAGCGAGAAGATCAATTACGGAAGCTATTGATAAAAGTAAACAGGTAAACAAGTAGACACGTGAAAACCTTTCCACAAATTAATATTGGCGGCAACGGCACACCGCTCCACTTTCTTCACGCCAACGGCTACCCGCCTGAATGTTACGAACCACTTCTTGAACTTTTAAAAAATCAACATCACGTCTTTGGGATGAAACTCCGCCCGCTATGGGATGGAACGAAGCCTGAAGACTTGAATGACTGGCATCCACTATCTGATGACCTGCTTCGCTTCCTTTCCGACCGTGGACCTGATCCTGTTATAGGAGTTGGTCATTCCATCGGAGGCATTGTCACCCTGCGCGCAGCCATCCGCGACCCGAAAAAATTTCGCGCCCTCGTTTTACTAGACCCCGTGCTTTTTGTTCCATCATTTTTGATTGGATGGAATATAGTACGTGCGCTGGGAATTGGAGAGAAGACCCACCCCTTGATCGCAGGGACGAAGAAACGCCGTCGCACCTTCGACAACCTTGAAACTGTCTTTCGCGGCTACCGCACGCGACCTATCTTTCGCTATATGAGTGATGAAAGCCTAAAGACATACATCAAAGGAATCACCAAGCCAAAAACAGATGGCACCTATGAACTGGCTTACTCACCCGAATGGGAAGCTCGCATCTATCTGACCGGCCTGCGTGACTTTGACCTCTGGCGTGAACTGCCTAAACTCGAAGTACCCACGCTCATCATCCGCGGCGCAGAGACAGATACGTTTTTGGAAAAAGCAGAACGGCTTGTAAAAAAGAAAAACCCAAAGATACAAGTCGTTACCATGCAAAAAGCAACGCACATCCTGCCGCTCGAACATCCGCAAGAAGTGGCTGGACTGATTAATAATTTTATATTCTCTACCGACCACAGATCGTAGACAACAGACCATTGTCAATCGTCTATCATCTAATTAGGAGCAACCATGCCCGAACTCAAATATTCTTCCGCCGAACTGATGATCGTCAACGCCGCCCGCCTGCTCAAGGATGGCGACGTGGTCTTCGTCGGCGTGGGACAACCCAACCTTGCTTGCAACCTCGCCAAGCGCACACACGCCCCCAACCTTGTAATGATCTACGAAGCGGGCGTCATCGGTGCAGAGCCAGAACGCCTGCCCCTTTCCATCGGCGACCCCACCCTCGTCAGCGGTGCGCTTTCCGTTGTGAGCATGTACGATATTTTCGCCAACTACCTCCAGCGTGGTAATGTGGATGTGGGCTTCATGGGCGGCGCACAGATTGATAAATACGGAAACATCAATGCCTCGGTAATTGGTGACTACGCGCATCCCAAAGTGAGACTCCCCGGCTCAGGTGGTTCGCAGGAAATTGCCGCATGGGCAAACCGATGCTACATCATGACTCCGCACCAAAAACGCCGCTTCCCCGAAAAAGTGGAATTCATGACATCCGCTGGATTCATCGGCGGCAAAGGTGATCGCGAAAATGCAGGCCTGCGCGGCGGCGGCATGGTCGGCGTGGTAACGGACATCGGAATGCTGGAACCTGATGAAACAGGAGAAATGACTCTCACCGCTTTGCACCCGGGAAAGACCGTTGAAGAAGCCAAAGCAAATACGGGCTGGGATCTAAAAGTTGCAAGCCAGCTAAAAGTCACTGAGCCTGTTACCAAAAAGGAATTGAAAATTCTGCACGAAGAACTCGACCCAACGGGAATCTATTTGAAAAGCGCTGCTTAATTTCAGAATCATAATATCCGTGAATACCCCCCTGTACGGAAAGTGTCAGGAGGGGTATACCAAAACAAATGAACGCCTTACCCATCCGACACATTCTCTTTGACCTCGGCGGCACGCTCATGCACGCCAACGGTAACTGGCTTCCAATTTTGGAAAAGGGCGATCAGGCTCTTGGCAAAAATTTGCTTGAACACGGCATCACGATCGATCCGAAAATCTTTCGGGCACGCCTGCATGAGTATTACGAACAGCGAGACAAAGATTTTCGTGAAACCACGTATCACTTTGTGCTGGGCGAACTACTCAAAGAGTTGGGATATGCCGAAGTTCCAGAATCAGTGATCCGGTCCGCGTTGGATGCGTTGTACTCCGTCACCCAAACCAACTGGAAGCTCGAAGGGGATGCGCTCGAAACCCTACAAAAATTAAAATCCATGAATTGCAGCCTTGGCATTTTTTCCAACGCTGGCGATGACAAGGACGTTCAAAAACTTATCGAAAATTTTGGCATCCGTTCCTATTTTGATTTTGTACTCACCTCCGCCGCATGTTTTTACCGCAAGCCTCATCCGCGTGCATTTGAGATCGCTCTCGCACAATGGAATATTTCACCCGAGGAAGCTGCCATGGTTGGCGACAGCCTCGAAGCAGACATATTTGGCGGAAAGAATTTGGGGATGAAATCCATCTGGATCACGCGCCGCGCACAATTCAAGGATGAGGATATGCGCCGCATCAAACCGGACTTTAGCATGCGCAAACTCAATGAGCTTTTTCCCATCCTTGAAAGAATCTCCATCACCCGCGCTTAAAAATTGTTATCAAGCAATGTCGGGTAAAATCTCTCAATGTCTCAAAACCGATTCCTACCTTATATCGCTCTCGCGGTTGGCATTAGCGCGCTCAGCCTGTCGGCCATGTTTGTTCGTTGGGCAGATGCCCCCGGCCCCATGACAGGTTTCTACCGCCTGCTTATTTCAACACTTTTATTCACACCACTTTTTCTCAGACAGCAAAAAAAGCTTGCCCCCATAGATAAAAAATATCTATACCTGCCACTGGCAGGAGGCGTACTCACCGCCTTTGATTTTGCGTTTTGGAATTCATCTCTAAAATTTACAACTGCGGCAAACGCAACCTTACTTGGCAACACTGCTCCGTTATGGGTTGCACTGGCTGCCTTACTGATCTTTCACGAAAAACTAAAAGGCACTTTTTGGGTTGGATTGGTACTGGCTTTGTCAGGTGCTGCTTTGGTAATGGGCAGTGACTTCCTGACTCATCCCACACTTGGTCTGGGCGACATAATGGCCAGCATAGCCGCCATTTTTTACGCATCCTATCAACTGGTTACTCAGCGCGGGCGCGTACACATTGACCCATTTCGTTATGCCTGGCTGGTAGGTGTTAGTGCAACAATCGGGATGCTGGTTATGAACCTTATCCTTGGAAATCCTTTTACGGGTTTTTCCACTCAAACATGGGTGATCTTCTTCTTGACCGCAATTGTTTCGCAAATGATCGGGTACCTTGCCATCACCTATGCTCTCGGGCATTTACCTGCATTTGTTGTAGCCCCCACTATGATCATGCAACCCATTCTCACAGCCATCCTCGCGATACCTCTGCTCCATGAAATCCCTGCTCCAATTCAATGGGTTGGCGGAGGAATCGCATTAGCAGGTATCTATATCGTAAATCAATCGCACAGACAAACCCAACAGGAAGCGCCAAATGCCTAACCCAACAAGAAAAAAGGAAAATTACAGAGCCATGGATATCACAGCATCAACAGAACACGGCCGTGTCACGGTAACGGTCATCCACATCAAAGGAAGCATTGACTCTTCCACATATCAAACTTTTCAAGCGGTTTCAGAGACTATTATCAAGGATGGCGCACGGCATTTGCTTATTGATCTTAAAGAGGCGTACTACATCAGCAGTGCAGGACTTCGCACCATTCATACCCTATTCAATAAATTACGATCTATTCATAATGATGTAAACGACGATGAGCTTCGCGTGCAAATGAAAGCCGGGGCTTACAAATCGCCCTACATTAAAGTAGTCAATCTTTCACCGCAAGCCAAGGAAGCGTTTGAACTCAGCGGTTTTGAGACCTACATTGAATCTTTTGACGACGTTAGCAAGGCAGTAGCATCTTTTTAAATTTTGGAAATTATCAAAACATCCCAACAGGCTGTTGGGATGTTTTGATTCACAAGCCGATGCAAATTATTTTGCGGGAATTAATCTATCCACCAACTTCACCGCAAGTCCGATATACGATTGCGGCGAAAGCGAAGCCAGTTGAGCGCGCACCTCATCGTCCACATCAATCGACGCCACCCAGGATTTGTAATCGGCTTCGGTCAGAACGCGTCCGCGTGTTTGCTCTTTTAGCGACTCATACGCATCGAGTTTTCCCGCCGCCCGCAGGATGGTCTGCGCACCTTCTGAGACGACTTCCCAATGGGAATTCAATTCCGCGTTGAGCTTTTCCTCATCTGGAGCAATGCGCCTCAGCCCACGCTGGAAGTTGGTCCACGCCAACAGGCTGTGACCCAACGCTGTGCCAAACGTACGCCGAACAGTGGAATCAGAGAGGTCGCGCTGCAACCGCGAGACTGTCAACTTTTGGGCGTAATGCATGAAAAGTGAATTTGCTACACCGAGGTTACCTTCTGCGTTTTCAAAGTCGATCGGGTTGACCTTCTGCGGCATGGTAGACGAACCTACCTCCCCAGCCACCACCGCCTGCTTGAGATACCCATCGCTGATGTAGCGCCAGATATCCTGAGCAAAGTCGATCAGGATGGAATTGGTCAATCGGATGAGATCAAAGTAACGCACCCAGTTATCGTATGGGAGAATTTGCGTGGTGAACAAATTAGGTTCGAGGTCAAAACTAGAAACGAAATCTTCGCTGAAAGATAGCCAGTCCACTTGCGGGGCGGCTGCTTGCAGGGCATTGAAGTTGCCAACGGCACCCGTCAGTTTGGCTTCGAAGCGGTGAGAAGCAATGTCATCACAAGTCTTTTTGAGGCGGGCGATATATACTGCAAATTCTTTTCCCAATGTTGTAGGGACTGCGTATTGTCCATGCGTGCGGGCGAGCATGGGAGTGGTTTTGTAGCGAAGGGCAAGGTCGGAGAGATTGGTGACCAGCAATTGAAGCGCGGGAAGAATGATCTTGTCCCTTGATTCTTTTAGCGCAATTGCCTGCCCAAGGCTGTTAGTATCTTCAGAGGTCAAGCCGAAATGGATCCAGGGCAGCAGGTCTTGCGAAGAAGTATCTTGCAATTTGCTTTGAATAAAGTACTCGATGGCTTTAACATCATGGCGGGTCTTACGCTCATAGTCAAGGATCAGTTCTGCATCGTCATTGGAGAAATTTGCAAGAATGGATTCGAGGTGCGCAGACTCAGAGTCGCTCAAGGGGCGAATTAAGCCGGTTTTGGAAAGAGCAGCTAAAAAGTTAAGTTCGACGCGGACTCTGTCTCGCAGGAAAGCGAATTCGGAGAAGAAGTTTGTCAGCGGCGCGGTTGTGTTTGCGTAGCGTCCATCCAGGGGAGAAAGTAGGTTCAAGGTCATGGTTTATCGTTGGCTCAATTGATAGTTTGGGGCTTCCTTTGTAATGATAACATCATGTGGGTGGCTTTCGATGAGACCTGCGTTTGTGATGCGCGTGAGGCGGGTTTGGTCACGAAGTTGGGCAAGTGAAGCGGCGCCTGCATAACCCATGCCTGAACGCAGCCCACCAACAAGCTGATAAACGTATTCGCCAAGCAAGCCTTTGTATGGCACCCGCCCTTCGATACCTTCTGGAACAAGTTTGCCGTTTCCGCTTTGCCCCGTGGCGTAGCGGTCTTTGCCATAGCCTTTCATTGCGCCGAGGCTGCCCATGCCGCGATATTCTTTGAAGCGGCGGCCTTCGTAGAGCATGACTTCGCCGGGCGCTTCATCCAGCCCTGCGAGCATGCTGCCAAGCATGACAGCGTTACCACCCGCGACAATTGCTTTGACAATATCGCCGCTGAATTTTATGCCGCCATCCGCAATGACTGCAACACCATGTTTCTTTGCTACTTGAGCACATTCGTAGATCGCGGAGATCTGTGGCATGCCCGCACCAGAAATGACACGTGTTGTACAAATGGATCCGGCGCCAACACCAACTTTGATCGCACTTGCGCCAGAACGGATGAGGGCTTCTGTTCCTTCTGCAGTGACCACGTTTCCGGCGATAATGGGCAAATTCTTCCATGTGCTTTTGATACGTTGGACGGCTTCAAGTACGCCTTTAGAATGTCCGTGTGCGGTGTCGATGGTAACGGCATCCACACCTGCTTTGACCATCAAATCTACACGGGTTTCAAGGTCCTTCCCTACTCCAACGGCTGCGCCAACCAAAAGGCGTCCCTGCGAGTCTATTGCCGAGTTGGGATAATCTCGAGCTTTTTGAATATCTTTGACTGTAAGCAATCCTTTCAATTTTCCGTTTTCATCAATAAGGGGAAGTTTTTCGATACGGTATTTCTGCAAAACATCTTTTGCTTCTTTTGCAGAGATACCCACACGGGCTGTCACCAGCTTATCTTCCTTTGTCATGAATTGGCTTACAGGAAGGTTGTATTCCTCTGCTTCAACAAATCGGATATCGCGATTCGTGAGGATGCCAATGATCTTTCCGTGTTCATCTGTAATTGGCACGCCGCTGATGTGATACGTGGACATGATCTCCTCGGCACGGCTGAGCGGGGCATCCGGCTGCAAGGTGATCGGTTCGACGATCATACCGGATTGCGAGCGTTTGACCTTTTCCACTTCGGCGGCTTGGGCTTCGGGCGGCATATTGCGGTGGATAATTCCCATGCCGCCTTCGCGCGCCAATGCAATTGCCAGCCGTGCTTCTGTGACTGTGTCCATTGCGGCGGAAAGAATGGGAATATTGAGTTGAATTGACGGCGTGAGTTGAACGCGGACATCAGTTTCATTTGGCAGAACTTCGGTGTAGCCCGGAACAATGAGGACATCGTCGAAGGTGAGGGAATCAAATTTATTGAAAAGTTCTTCGTTCATCGGGGAGTCTCCTTTTTAATAACGTGACAGTCACTTGTAAAGTGACTGTCACGCTGGCTTGATCTATTCGGCCTGTCTTTTCAAATACTCGTGAATAGCTGTGTCGTAATGAGCTGTGGAGGCGAATCCTTTAATGGATAATTTTGCACGCGTTTTGGCTGAGATGCCACCTGCTCGAAGTTCCTCCAAAACGGCAGCGTAATCGGATGGGTCACAAACAAGGGTGACTCGTTCGTGGTTCTTTGCTGCTGCACGGATCAGGGTGACGCCGCCGATATCAATGTTTTCAATGGCATCGGCATAGGTGACATCTGGCTTGGCAATGGTAGCTTCGAATGGGTAGAGATTGACTGCAACAAGGTCAATATAATCCCAGCCGAGGTTGAGAAGCTGTTGATGGTCTTCATCAGTGGGGCGGGCGAGCAAGCCGCCGTGAATAGCGGGATGCAGGGTTTTGACGCGGCCACCGAGAATTTCGGGTGACTTGGTGTAGTCAGCGACTTCGGTTACCTGGATATTTTGTTCACGGAGCATTTTGGCAGTGCCGCCAGAGGCGAGCAGAGTCCAGCCGAGAGAAGCGAGGCTTTGGGCAAATTCGATAAGTCCGGTTTTGTCGTGAACTGAGAGGATGGCAATAGGCATAAGAATTCCTTATAGAGTTATAGGTTTTGAGAAGATCGATTTGAGGGTTTTTACAAGAAGGCGATGTTCAGTTTGGTGAATGCGAATTTCAAGAGATTCGAGCGTATCTTCTGCATAAATAGGGACAGTTTCGGTTGCAAGCACAGGTCCGTTGTCCACGCCTTCGTCTGGAACGAGGTGAACCATGACACCTGTATGATCAATTTCACCGCGTTGGCAGGCTTCAAAAGCTCGTTCGATAGCATGAGTGCCAGGAAATGTGTTTGGCAAGGCAGGGTGAAGGTTGATGACGCGATCTGGGAAAGCAGAAAGAAAGGAAGAGGAGAGAATTCGCATCCAACCAGCGAGGATAATGTAGTCTGGTAGTTTGGTAGTTATGTAGTTGGCTAGCCGCGAGTCAAAGTCACGACGAGATTCGTTGGCCAATATTGGAAAATGGATGGCTTCAATCCCTGCATTTTTGGCGCGGGTGAGTCCGTAGGCATCTGCTTTGTTGGAGATGACAGAGACGACGGATGCGGGAAGTTCACCAGAAGCACAGGCATCTAGAACGGCTTGGAAGTTGGAGCCATTACCAGAGATGAGAAC
>CAZHOX010000080.1:0-2912 GCA_964534345.1 uncultured Anaerolinea sp. | reverse complement strand
CCAATCCGCTTTTTCGTTTTGAGTCACATCGTCACGAAGGAATTGGTCAATAGCATTGTCGCGATCAGGGCGTTTGATGCCGGGCTTGAAATGCAAATCTAAAACTGCGGGATGCTGACGCAGCCACCAGAGATCCGCTTTTTGGCCTGCGAGACGTACGCAGTGGATGCGCGACTGTTGCCCCGCGCCAACGCCAATAGTTTGTCCATCCGCGACGAAACAAACAGAATTGGATTGGGTGTACTTGAGAGTGATCCACGCAAGAGTGAGGTCACGCAGAGCGGCATCAGGTAAATCTTTTTTAGCAGTGACAATGTTTGTAAAATCGGACAACGTGACAAGACGATCATGATGATGCTGTTCGAAGGTAACACCAAATACTTCGCGTGTTTCAACGGATGATGGTTCATAGGCAGGATCAATTTGCACAACGGCATATTTGCCCTGCTTTTTGTTTTTGAGAATTTCCAACGCCTCAGGTTCATACGCAGGAGCAATGACTCCATCGGAAACTTCGCGGGCAATGAGCTTGGCAGTTGGGGCATCCACTGTATCAGAGAGCGCAATGAAATCGCCGAAGGAACACAGGCGGTCTGCTCCACGGGCGCGGGCATAGGCTGTGGCAAGCGGCGAGAGTTCAAGATCATCCACGAAGTAGGTTTTCTTGAGCGTATCGGAAAGCGGCACAGCTACCGCCGCACCCGCAGGACTGACATGTTTGAAGGATGCGGCCGCAGGCAAACCAAGAGCAGACTTAAGCTCACGGACAAGCTGCCATGCGTTGAGCGCATCCAAGAGGTTGATATATCCAGGTGATCCGCCGAGGACAGTGATGGGCAGGTCAGCGTCATTTTTCATAAAGACGCGGGCGGGTGCCTGCTGGGGATTTGTGCCGTAACGAAGCGGGAGAGATGATGACATAAACGTTTCCTTTATTTGACGAGTTGAACTTTTTTGCTGCCTTCGACGAGTTCGCCGATCACAAAGGTTCTTTCTGGAATCCATTCTTGAATTTCAGCGGCTTTGATTTTATCCACAATGACGACCATGCCAATCCCCATATTGAAGACGCGGTACATTTCCTCTGCGGGGATATTTCCTTTTTGCTGAATGAGATTCCATAATGGTGGAACAGGCCACGAATCGATTTGTATTTTCGCGTCCAAATGATTGGGCAGCACCCGCGGAATATTTTCGACAAATCCGCCGCCTGTGATATGAGCAAGAGCTTTGACATGCGAAAGCAAAGAATAGAGAACAGGGAAATAAGAGCGGTGCGGCGCAAGCAGGGCTTCGGCAAGTGTGGAATTGAGTTCAGGAAAAAACGTATCAAGGGGCGTATCCACAAAAACCTTGCGGATGAGCGAATAGCCGTTTGTGTGAGGTCCGCTGGAAGAAAGGCCAATCAAGATATCCCCAGCGTTCAGGTCTGTTCGCGGCAGAATAGTATCACGCTCAAGCACCCCGACAATCGTCCCGGCAACGTCAAATTCATTTGGCTGATACACACCCGGCATTTCGGCAGTCTCGCCGCCCAGCAATGCCATACCTGCCTCTTTGCAGGCTTCTGCGATACCCGTCACCACCTCAGCGGTTTGTTCGGGATTTAATTTAGATGTGGCAAAGTAATCCATAAAAAAAAGTGGACGTGCGCCCTGTACAAGAATGTCGTTGATGCAATGGTTGACGATGTCGTGCCCAATGCCGCGATACCGTCCAACAGATGAAGCGAGTTTTACTTTCGTGCCAACGCCGTCTGTAGAAGAAACCAGCACGGGAGATTTCATTTCTTTCAAGGCAGATGCATCAAACAACCCGCCAAAAGAGCCGATGCCCGCAAGGACAGACGAGGTATACGTGGATTTGACAGCATCTTTCATTAAATCCACGGCGCGGTTGCCCGCATCAATAGAGACGCCTGATTCTGCGTATGAATTTTTCTTCAATGCACGCTGCGCAATATCTCTGCGATATTGCATGCCGTCAAAAGAAACTTTATGGATATTGTCATACGCACTACGCACAGCATCTGAAATATTATCCGCCCAGGCGGTTAGGCCAAAGACTCTCCCGCCAGAAGTGATAACTTTTCCATCATCCATTTTTGTGCCTGCATGAAAGCAGGCACTATTTTCAGGCAGATCTTCAAACGTCACTACCTTGCCAGTCTCCACTTTTTCTGGATACCCTTTGCTCGCCAGCACCACGCAAACGGACGCACCATTCTTCCATTGAATATCGACATTCTTCAGGTTGCCACCCACGCAAGCATCGGCAATATCGAGCAAGTCTGTCTCCAACAATGGAAGCACGGCTTGGGTTTCAGGGTCGCCAAAGCGGCAGTTAAATTCAAGGGTGCTGAGTCCGCTGTCCGTTAAGATAAGACCCGCGTAGAGAACGCCAACGAATGGCGTGCCTTCGGCGCGCATCCCATCCACGGCGGGCTGCAAAATAAATTCCATTGCCTCCTTCATCATATCCGCGGTGAAAATCGGCGCGGGTGCATACGCTCCCATGCCACCCGTATTCGGTCCATTATCCCCATCAAGTAGACGTTTGTGGTCTTGCGCGGGCAACATCGGCACAACGAATGTTCCATCCGTGAATGCCATCAGTGAAACTTCTGGCCCGCTCAGGCGTTCTTCGATCACAACTTCCAAGCCAGCGTTACCAAACGCTTTATCCACCAAAATGGATTCGAGTGTTCTCTTCGCTTCTTCAAACGTCTCGGGCAAAATCACACCCTTGCCAGCCGCAAGCCCTGACGCCTTGATAACAATAGGATAGTCAACAGATTCCAAATAGCGAAGCGCTTCATCCAATTGATTGAACGTGGCATAGCGCGCTGTTGGAATGTGATGCCTTGCCATAAAATCTTTTGCAAAAACTTTAGACGCCTCGATCTGCGCCGC
>CAZHOX010000079.1:5745-13934 GCA_964534345.1 uncultured Anaerolinea sp. | reverse complement strand
ATGGCTTGCCCACGAAGGAATGGTTATTGAAATTGGAAGGGGCAGTGGCTGTGTAAAATGGATGCCTAAGGAATTACCCAAACATCAAAGTCGTCGAATTGAGCAGTTGTTCTTTCTCCTAATTCGATGCTAATCCCTCCAGAATAAAAACGATCATCAGAAACTGCGCTAGTCCATGTGCCGTCCACAGCAGCTGAGATACCTTCTCTGTCTGCTGTAAGTAATACATTGTGCCAGCTATTTTCTAAGGGAAGGCTAAGGATTTTATGAGTAGTTCCGTAGTTGAACTCTTTTAAATCATCTAGCTTCCCAAATTTGAGATCAACCGTATTATCGTTTGTATTAATCAACAACACATAACATTGGTCGTTTTCACAACGGAATTTGATAATAATGATGCAACTGAAATTTTCAGAATCCTTTGGAATACACTCATTTACCTTGAAACGAAATCCAAAAAGGTAATTTGCCCATACTTCGGAGCCAAAGTCAATAAAAGGAAGATTGCCTAGCCCGCTGCGAGACGGGCTATAGATTTCTAACAAACCATTTCCATTCACTTCTTTTCTAAGCCAATTGCCGTCGCTTCCACTTATGAAATCCAATCCTGGTTGTTCAAAATCGTTATGAAGCACATTTGACTCTGTTGATTTTGCGATTGATGTTGCAATTACTATAGGGGAAAGAGGTGCCTGTGTCAGGGATAATGTAGGTGTGTTTATAACTGTTGTTGCAGAAATTGTTGGAGCATCGGCGGTAGGAGATCCTAAGATTCCTCTACCAAAAGAGATTAATAAAGAGATTACTATAATAAACAATAAAGAGATTGTTGTAATAAAAAAAGCAACAAACAGCCTGTTTAAGAATAGTTTTTTTTCCTTACCTGTTTCTGCTAATTTCCTTTGTAGCGTCTTCTGTACTTGCTGTCGGTCTGGATACTTCGGGTCAATAGCTTTTACTTCATCCCATTTCTCCAGAGATTCCTGGTATTTTCCCTCTTTCAACAATCGCACTGCATCGGCATACATGGCCGCCAGTTGATTTTGTTTTTGCGCTTCCTGTTCTTCGCGCTCCAACTCCGCTTTGACCTTCTCTACAATGCCATCTTTGTCTTCAAACTGGCTATCCAGCTTTTGGATCTCGTTCATCTTGTCTAAAGCCTGCCGCCAGTTTTTTGCGCGAAGAAGACCATGTGCCTGTTCATACAAGGTGTTGACCTGGTTAACGCGCGCGTTGCTCTCTTCGATCTTCAGAATTTCATCTTCTGTTTTTCTTAACAGGCGCTCTGTCTCAAGGAAGCCGGTTTGTGCTTTGTGAACCTGCTCCAGCAAAGCTCTGGCTTCGTACCATTTCCCCATATCCATTTCGCGAACGGCTTGCGCATAAAGTTCATTTAGATCAGACAGGCGCTTAAGCTCTGCCACTTCCTTTTGTGCTGAAGGCAGCAACCCATCTGAGTCAGGATGGTTGGGTTCGATGGAAAGGATCTGGTCGAAGACTTTTACAACCGCTTGCCATTTTTCTGCGGCGTGCAATTTTTTTGCTTCGGCGTACAACTCTTTTAGTTGTTTTTGTTTTTTTGCATTTTTATATAAAAGCGCTGAATCTTTGTAATCTGGGGTCCTTTTCAACAGATCTTCCAAAGACCTAATTGCAGCCTGCCAATCCTGTGCTTGAATGGCATTTGTGGTTTGGGCGTACAACTTTGCCAGATCCCTCTGTCGTTCTGCTTCTTCCAGCTTTTCAATTGCAATTTTGTGGTTGGGCTTTTCTCGCAAAATGAGTTGGAAGCGTTGACAGGCTTTATCCCAATCTTCTGTGTAGAATGCGGCCAACCCTTCTGTGTAATATTGGTCAAGCCTGCGTTCTGTTTCAGCATCGCCTTCCTGATACGATGCCGGGCTGATCACCGCCCCCACTTTATCTGCACGCAATTTCAAGGAACTTAATAGCTTGAGATAGCCATTATCTTCAAACAGATCCACCCATTGCCAGCGGCTTAATTTTTCAGGGACAGGGCAATCTTCAAGGCGGGCAGGGATGAGAAAGATCGTTCCGTCGGGCTTTTCATCTGCACTGTCCAGCGCGAATTTGATCTCTTTTTGAATATACCCCTCTTTGGTGATCGACTTGTTTGACAGGCAAACGACAACTACATCTGCTTCCTGAACTGCCCGTGGAATTTCCACACGCCAATCCTGGCCGGGCAACAATTTTTCCTGATCGAGCCATGCATCCACCCCTTCGGTGCTTAAACGCTTGTAGAGATTGCGTACCTGGGGTTTGTCTCCAGAGGCATGGCATAGAAACACTTTAAGCGTCCGTTTTTCATCATTGGTCATTGCGATATTATCTCCGCCAAAGTGACTTGAAAGAGTTTCAAATATTATACGTCAATAAAAAGTATCCCCATTGCTGCCAGAAGCTTTTGTTTTTACATCCCCGGTGTGTATTTTTCTTCCCACGCTGCAATCGCTGCGCGGATGGTGGCTTTGATGGCTGCATCAGGAACGTCGTCAATGGAGTTGAATTTTTGCGTACCCACGTACACTTCCACTCCGCCTTGGAGTGATTCCTGCAATCGGAGACCACTTTTTTCAAGTGGGGTATTTAACAGCCGTTCCTGCAAGACTGTATCGATCTGCTGAACAATACTTAAGGCTGCAATTGATTTTTCAGGTTCGGGTCTTTTGAGGGGCTGCACGGGACGAGACATCTGCTCGTTGGGTGAAACAGGCGTGAGCGGAGTCTGAGGCGCAGCAACAGGTTGGGACGCGATTGGCGCAGCTTGTCCACCTTCCACCCACGGGCGCATGATGGTGATCAATTCGATCAGGCGTTTTTTCTGTTCAGGAGAAACATTTTTTGCTGTCAGGTCTTTTCCATCCAATTCAAGAGATGGAGTGCCGTTCTTGTTCTTCAAACGCAAAAGACCTGGGTCATCGACTGATGGCGGAATGGAAGCTTTTAGCGCCTCTGCGGCTGCAAGTTTTTGTTCTGCATCAGCGCGGGCGTTCTTTTCTTTTGTTTCCGCAGCTTCTATTTTTTTTGCCGAGCGCAGGTTGGAATCAACATACCCGATAAAAAAGCCGATGAGCAAAACGACAATGCCAATCCCCCACATGGCAAGTATTGGCAAGGTAACTGTTTCAAATTGAACTTCCATGATTACTTCCTTTCAAAAGCCTGACACTTCGGGCAAATATGTGTGCCGCGCTGCCCAACTGTGAACTTTTGGATCTCCGTACCGCAGACGGGGCAAGGTTTGCCTTCCTGATCGTACACACGAAAATGATTTTGAAACTCACCGCCGCGATAGACCCAGTCTATGCTGGCGCCGTTGCGGCGAATGCCTTCTTTCAATACGGATTGGATCGCTTCATGCAGCGCCCGGGCCTGTTTCTGCGAAACGGAATTCGACAACGCTGATGGATGCAGTTTCGCAATGTGCAAACATTCATCTGTGTAGATGTTGCCAAGACCGGCAAGAAAAGTCTGGTCGAGAAGCAGTGGTTTTAGCTGGCGCTTTTTTTTGTGCAGGTTCTCGAACAGCCACTGCGGGGTGAAGTCTTTTTCCAATGGTTCTGGGCCAAGTTTGCCAAGAACAGATTCGGGTTGGTCTGTGAGCCACACGCGCCCAAATTTGCGGGTGTCATTGAATGCAAGCTGGCTTTCCTTTCCGTTTTTTGAACGAAGGAAAAGCACAAGGCGGTCATGTTTTTCTGGCTTAATTTTACCTGTTCTTACCCTTAAATCTCCGCTCATGCGCAAATGTATCAGGAGATTGTAATTTTCAAGCTGGAGGATCAGGTATTTTGCGCGGCGTGAAACCCCAATTACTTTTTGCCCCTTTATCACTTCTTTGAATTTTTTTACTGAAGGGGTGGCAAGAGTCCGCGCCCAGAGAACCTCGGCGGAGAGGATGGTTCTTCCGAGAACATCTGGCTCAATGGCGCGGGCAATGGTTTCAACTTCAGGGAGTTCAGGCATAGGGTGGCTTTTTAGCTATTGGCTTTTAGCTCTTAGCTTTTAGCTATTCGCTAATTGCTAATAGCTAAAAGCTATTTGCTACTCGTTGAACATTTCTCCGACAGAACGGCCTTCGTGTGCGCGTTTGATCACTTCGCCCAGAAGAGAGTCCACTGAGAGGATGGTGATGCGCCCTTCGAGGTGCTTCATTTTTTCAGGAGACAGAGGCGCCGAATCGGTTGTGATGATGTGTTTGATCGGCAGAGAGGCGAGGCGTTTTGCGCCATCGCGCGAGAGGATGGGGTGAACGAAGGCTAGGTACACGTCCCGCGCTCCGTTTCTTTTGACCACATCTACGGCCTGAGCAATGGAGCCGCCGGTATCCACTTCATCGTCCACGATGATGACATCACGACCATTCACATCGCCGATCAAAGTCAGCGCTTCGGCGTTGGCGTCATTACCATGGCGGCGCTTTTCAATAAAGGCAATCGGGGTATCCAGATCAGCTGCATAATTGCGGCCCTTCTTTGCAAAACCAAGGTCTACAGAAACGACCACAGGGTCATGCATATTGGCACGCATATTTTCATTGATGTGATCAACGAGCAAATGAGATGCAGTCAACACATCACCGGGGATGGAGAAGAATCCCTGAACCTGTCCGGCATGCGGGTCGAGGGTCATGTAGCGGTCTGCACCGGCTACTTCGAGCATATCTGCTACTAGGCGTGCGGTGATCGGTACACGAGGCTGGTCTTTTTTATCCGAACGTCCATAGCACAAATACGGGATGACGGCCGTGATTCGTGCCGCAGAGTCCAAGCGCAGGGTTTGGATCATGATGAGTAATTCCATCAAATTTCGATGAACTGGGGAAGACGTGGTCTGGATCACATACACATCCTGTCCGCGCACGCTTCCATTTAGTTTTACGAAGAGATTTTCGTTCGGGAATTCGATCACCTCGCGCCCGCTCAATGGCTGACCAAGATAGGTTGAAATTTTTTGCGCAAGATCAGGCGCGCCGCTTCCGGCAAAAAGTTTTATTCCGCCATATACTTTCAGATCGTGATGAACATGATGCATTAACTACTTCTCCTTATTTTTTGATTCCCATTCAGAACGCAGCACGCTCATGATGAGAACATCATCGTATTTTCCAAATTTATAGACTGCTTCACGCAATCTTCCTTCCAACACAAAACCCGCTTTTTCGTATGAACGCACAGCGCGGATGTTCTCTGTGTAAACTTTTAAAAAAACGCGGTTCAAGTTCAATGTTTCAAAACAATGGCACACAAGCAGACTCATGATCTCGGAACCATAGCCCTTGTTCCATTCCGTTTTATCGCCGATCATGATTCCAAGTTCAGTAGAGCGGTTTACATCGTTAATACCAAACACTCCGCAATTGCCAATCAATTTCCAGCTTTTCCCTTTGCGTACTTCGATCGCAAAAGGCTTTTCTCTTGGGTCATGCTTTGCATGTGAATCGAGCCAGTTTTCTTCATCAGCAAGAGACATAGGCAAATACATTGCCAGTCCACGAGTCACTTCAGGGTCATTCACCCATTTGTGAAACTTACTTACATCTTCGCGCTCCACAGCACGCAGACGTACACGTTTACCATAGACGATGCTCATACTTTACCTGCCATTCAACAATCGTTGTGCTGCTTCCCACGGAGAGATATTTCGCTGCATGACTTTTCCAAGCACTTCTTCGTATTTCTCTTGCGGGACGTTTTCACGGAAGCGACTTACCAATGCTTCCTGAATCAACGCCTCAACCTCGACCTCGAGCCTGGTTCGCTCGCGAACGGCCCAATCTCCACTCTGACGGAGGTGGGCAACATGCCGCCCAATCGACTCGGCCAATTCCACAATTCCCTTGCTTTCCACGGCAACTGTTTTTTGAATAGGTGGAATCCACATCAGCGTGGCGGATGAATCTTGTTTAGGGGCAGCCGTCCGCATGGTGGAACCGTGATGTTGAAAGACTCGTTCGGTGGGGTGCGCCAAATCCAGCATCGACTTTAATGCCTTCTCTGTATTTTCAACACCCGGCCGATCTGCCTTGTTGATGACAAGAATATCCGCAATTTCCAGAATGCCGGCCTTGATGGCTTGAATATCATCACCGAGGCCGGGCGCTTCTACAACCAGAGTGGTATGTGCGAGGCGGGCAACATCCACTTCGCTTTGTCCTGCGCCGACCGTTTCAATGATGATGACATCGAAGCCAGCTGCATCAAAAACCTGCACCATGTTCGCAGTGGATTGAGCCAACCCGCCCAACGAGCCGCGAGTCGCCATCGAGCGGATGAAGACGTTCGGGTCACCGGAAAGGTCGCGCATGCGCACGCGGTCACCGAGAACCGCGCCGCCCGTGAATGGGCTGGACGGATCCACAGCCACGATGGCCACGCGCTTGTTTTCCACTTTGCGATAATACAACGCGAGTTGATTCACCAGCGAAGATTTGCCCGTGCCGGGAGAACCTGTCACGCCGATGAGGTGGGCTTTGCCAGTGTGCGGGAAAAGCTCAATGAGTGCCGTGCGTCCATCGGGTGCGTTGTTTTCCACTTGGGTGAGCAAGCGCGCCAATGAAAGACGATCACCGTTGAGAACTGACTGGGAGTAAGTCATTTAATCTCTAAGAAGTGTTTAACCACAGATGAAAAGGATAAAATCTTTTACTTAAGGCTCTGTGTTTTGAGTAACAACAAAACACAGAGCAAATGCTCTGTGTAGTGAATGCGGTTTATCCAGCAACTGCGGTTTGAACGTCACGAATAATATCTTCGGTGGAAGCACCGGGGCCGAAGATGCCGGCTACTCCCATTTCTTTTAACTGTTGCAGGTCTTCATCTGGGATGATGCCGCCGATAAAGACTTTGACATGAGTTTGTCCGTTCGATTTGAGCAAGTCCATCACTCGGGGAGTCAATGCCATGTGAGCGCCAGAGAGAATCGAAAGGCCAACCACATCCACGTCTTCTTGCAGAGCGGCTTCAGCGATCATTTCGGGAGTTTGGCGCAGGCCGGTGTAGATCACTTCCATGCCGGCATCGCGCAGGGCGCGGGCAACAACTTTTGCGCCACGGTCATGCCCATCCAAACCAGGTTTGGCAACTAGTACACGTATCTTCTTTTCGGTCATAGTTCCTCCAGGGGAAATATCGTTGAAATTATACTATGCAACATAAACTCATTTTTTTACTTTTCAAAGTTGTAAAAGAAAAAGAGTTGCAGTGTTGCAACCCTTTTTCTTTTTAATATCCATCATCCTTGGGTGGCGCGGTGGGGCCGTAATCCAGCACCTGACGCATTTGCGTGGCGCCCTCTGGCGGACCGACGATCTTTTTGTCTTCCATCATATCCACAATGCGGGATGCTCGGGTGTAGCCAATGCGTAACCGGCGTTGCAGCATGGAGACGGAAGCGCGGCCTTCTTTGCGGACGATCTCCACGGCGTCATCATAGAGTGGGTCGCCATTCACTTGTTCTTTTTCCCATAAGGGAGCCTGCTTGAGCGGCACATTCTCAGGGATGGAATCTGCGGGCATGCTGCCCGATACTGCGTAGGTGCTTCCGCCGCCTGCCTGGTTGCGCCAGTATTCCACCAAATTTTGAATCTCGCTGTCTGAAACGTACACACCTTGCAAGCGTGCCGCGGAGGGGGCATCAGGAGCCTGATACAACATGTCACCGCGCCCGAGCAATCTTTCTGCGCCGGGTTGGTCGAGGATGACGCGGCTGTCTGTATTGGATGCCACGGCGAAGGCGATACGCGCAGGGAAGTTGGCTTTGATGAGACCAGTGACCACATCCACGGAGGGGCGCTGGGTGGCAAGTACCATGTGAATGCCGGTGGCGCGGGATAACTGCGCAAGGCGGGTGATGGTCTTTTCCGTTTCATCAGGCGCGATCATCATCAAGTCTGCGAGTTCGTCGATGATGATAACGAGGTAGGGCAATTTCTTTTCGCCTTTTAGTTTCATCTTGGCGTTGTAGTCGGTGATGTTGCGCGAGCCGACCTGCGCGAACATGTGATAGCGTTTGTCCATTTCGCGGGTCATCCATTGCAGCGCGCCGATGACTCGGTCCATTTCCACGACCACGGGACCAAGCAAATGCGGGATGCCGTTGTAGCCTGTCAACTCTACACGCTTCGGGTCAACAAGTACGAGGCGCAGGTCATCGGGGGTGTTGTA
>CAZHOX010000079.1:0-5645 GCA_964534345.1 uncultured Anaerolinea sp. | reverse complement strand
ACTCTACACGCTTCGGGTCAACAAGTACGAGGCGCAGGTCATCGGGGGTGTTGTAAAGCAGCATACAAGTGAGGATGGAATTGACACAGACCGATTTACCAGAACCGGTTGTACCGGCGATCAACAAGTGCGGCATTCCTTCGATGCTGGCGATGACCGGCATACCGGCCACATCACGACCGAGGCCGAAGTTAAGCGGCTTTGTGTTTTTCTTGTAAATTTCAGTTTCCAGAATATCGCGCAGCGCAACCATTGCCATTTCATCATTTGGCACTTCGATACCCACATAGCTGTGACCCGGTACCGGCGCTTGAATGCGGATGCGCGGTGCAGCCAATGCGAGCGCGAGATCATCCGAAAGGGATGCGATCTTACTGACGCGAACCTTCGTGCGTACGCCGCCTCGGGTCTCAAGAAAGAGCGGTTCCACTCCGAATTGCGTGATGCTTGGCCCGCGGCTGATCGCAACTACTTGCGCTGGCGCGCCAAAGGAAGCGAGAGTCTCTTCGATCAATCGGGCACGCTGTTGGATGAAGTCTTCATTGATGGATGGCGCATTGCCGAGATTCAAGATGTCGCTGACGTTGGGCAATGTCCAATGGATGACGTTTGCTCCGCTTGTTGTGCGTGTGGGTTGTACGGCGGGGACTTCGGTTGTTGTCACCTGCGGCATGGCGTTGGGATCTATCGGGGTGAAATCTTCTGTCGAAGCAGATGCAGGATCGAGCGGGGAAAGAGGCGCGAGAGGTTTGTTCAGCAATTGGCGCAGTTTGGCGATCAGCGGTGTGAGCCAGAAGAATAAGTCGCGGATGGGTTTATCCAGAAAAACGGCAATGCCGAAGATGATCCAGGCGAGCATGGTGAAGAAGGTTCCACCTCCGCCAACCCATGCCCAGAGATAATATTGAAAGCGCGCGCCAATGACTCCGCCGCCTGCGCCAGTGAGGGCTACGGCTTCGGCGGTTTCGGCGGTGGCTCCGCTGACGATATGAAGAAATGTGAGCAGCCAAAAGAAGAGGATGCCGCTGCCGACTGCGCGTTCTGTGGAAAGCGGCGGGATGCGCTCGATCTTGCGGAATACAAGCCAAAGCCCGAAGACGAGCAGCCCAATGGGAAGGATGTAAACGCCCCAGCCAAATAATTGGGCAAGGACTAAAATTATTTTTTCAACTGGCGCGGAGCGGTTGGGCGAGAGCAGGCCCAAAAGAATAAGGATGCCGATGAATGCAAGGCCAATGCCGACTACATCCAATTTGCGTTCGTTGGAGAGTTTATCCCACCAGGAAAGCTGGCGTGCAGGAGGAGGTGCGGCAGGCTGCGGCGCTTGCTTGGTTTGCGACGCTTCTCCTTTTTTTGGAGGGAGAGTTTTGCCCGCAGGCTTTGTACTTTTTTTGGGTGGGGTGGAAGGTTTGAGAAGGGGCATGACTTGAAAGAAGGAATTATGAAGGAGGAGGGATGAATTTTTTTAATGACTTGAATTCATCGTATGCAATTCCAAAAAAGATTATAGCACAAATGGTCTGTTATCTTTTGCTTCACGGCAAAAGGGGAGTGAGACAAACGATAAGGTACAATTGCAGGACTTTTGGGCTTGTCAAAAAATCTTTGCCGCAGAAATTTTGCGAAAAGTTTTTTATTCTCAGCAACTAGTTTGGTAAGGACTTAACTTTGTTCGAAATTCTTTTTCTTGGCACATCTGCATCTGCTCCTTCTGCAAATCGGGGATTGGCGGGACAGATCGTTTCTCATAATGAGTATCGTTTTTTGGTCGATTGCGGGGAAGGTACGCAGAGGCAGATTCTCCAATCTGGTATTGGGTTCAAACGCATCACTCGCATTCTGTTGACCCACGGACATCTTGATCACATCCTTGGGTTGGGTGGGCTGCTTTCCACGCTCTTAAGATGGGAAGCCATTGATGAGCTTGAGATCTTTGGCGGGCGTGCCACACTGGAGCGTGTGAAGACCCTTCTGTATGATGTGGTGCTGCGCGGTAATCAGCCGCCCATGCCAATGAAGTTGACCGAGATCAAGCCTGGTGTTATTTTTGAAGCAGAAGATTTCACGGTGACTGCGTTCCCTGTTACGCACAAGGGACCAGATTGCCTTGGATATATTTTTGAAGAAAAAGCACGCCGTCCATTTTTGGCGAGCAAAGCAGATGAACTTGGAGTTCCATTCGGGCCTGAGCGCCGTGACCTGGTTGCGGGCAAAGAGATCACCCTGCCTGATGGCAAACGTATCCAGCCGGAAGATGTGCTGGGTGACTGGGAAAAAGGCAGCAAACTTGTCGTTGTAGGGGATGCTGGTAGAACAGATAACCTGATCGAGTTTTGTAAAGATGCGGACGCAGTTGTGATCGAGTCCACATATTTGGATGAAGAAGCGGATATGGCGAAGCAGTTTTCACATCTCACTGCCCGTATGGGTGCGGAACTCGCCATAAAAGCAGGGGTTAAGAAGTTGATTCTTACGCATATTTCGCGCCGCTATCGTGGAAAAGACGTTCTCGCAGAAGCGCAGACTGTTTTTTCCAATACGGTAGTGGCACGCGATTTTGATAATTTTCAGATTAAGAGAGAAATCTAACATGGCAGATAAATTTACAATTGGGGTACTTACATCCGGCGGCGATGCGCCCGGTATGAATGCGGCGATCCGCGCTGTAGTGCGGACTGCGCTTTCAAACAATATGAACGTTATCGGTGTAATGCACGGATACGAAGGACTGATCAATGGCGAGTTTAAGCCTTTGGGTCCGCGTGATGTTGGCGGTATTTTGCAGCGCGGCGGCACCGTGTTGTTGACCAGCCGCAGCAAACGGTTTCAGGAGCCAGCCGGCCAGCGCGATGCGATCCGCAAGATGAACGAAGCAGGCATGGATGCGTTGATCGTGATCGGCGGTGAAGGTTCGATGAACGGCGCATACGCGCTTTCAAAACAGGGTGTCAAAGTCATTGGCATTCCTGGCAGCATCGATAATGATATTTGGGGTACGAACATTGCCATTGGCACAGACACTGCCATGAACACCATCATGGAAGCCGTGGACAAACTGCGCGACACCGCATCCTCCCACCAACGCGCATTTTTGGTGGAAACGATGGGACGCGATAGCGGCTATCTGGCGGTTATGGCGGCCATCGTCTGCGGTGCTGAGGTGGCGCTCATTCCTGAGGTTCCCATTACCGCTGATGAAGTAGCCGCAACTGTGGAAGAAGCATACAAGCGCGGCAAGACTCACGCCATCATCATTAACGCTGAAGGTTCAGGCATTCGCACTACAGACTTGGCTCAACGCATTGACGATCTTGATGTTGGCTTTAAAACCCGTATGACCATTCTCGGCCATATTCAACGCGGCGGTTCGCCGACCGCGTATGACCGTTTGCTGGCATCCCGCATGGGCGTCAAAGCTGTTGAAGCATTGATCGAAGGCACGCACGGCGTAATGACCGGCCTCAAAGGAAAAGGTGTGGATTTTATTCCTTTGTTGGATGTCATCACCAACAAGCGCAAGGTCAATATGGAATATTTCCACATGGCAAAGGTGCTCGCACGATAAAAGAAATATTTTTGTTTACAAGCCAAATATGTATATAATAAATAAATCCTCTTGTTAAAGAGGATTTATTTATTTACCTCAACGACTTTAGAAATAAAAGATCGAACCGGAGAGTCATGCAACCTAGTCAATACAATTTTCAAATGGCCGTTAATGACTTCCAGTCCGCGCGAATGAAGGCGGGGATACAGGAAGTCCTTGCACGTATTACGGGAAAGTCCGCCCAACTCCTCTCCTATGATGAAGTTGCCGAAAAACTAAAACTACACGCCCGCACCGAGCGCGGTGTGCGACACATTCCACTAAATGCCATTGTTGGCAGCGTGGGACGCTACACCGAATTCACACGCACCTTTCTGCCCCGCAGTGATAACGACCAGGAACGCTGGTCGCGAGTCAAAACCGCATTCATGGAAAGCGGTGCAGGCTTGCCGCCTATCGAAGTCTATAAAGTAGGCGAAGCCTATTTTGTAGTGGATGGAAATCATCGCGTGTCCATTGCACGGCAGGAAGGAGTTGAGTTTATCGAAGCACGTGTGATCGAATTTAAAACCGATATCCCTTTCTCTCCCAACGTCCAGCCCGACGACCTCATTATCAAAGCTGAATATGCTGAGTTTCTTGAATCAACCCACATTAATGATTCGCGTCCCAATGTGGATATGAGCCTGACAGGCTGCGGACAATATGAAAAGTTGATGGATCAGATTCGCATCAGCCAATATCTTTTGCAAGAGGAACGCGGACAGGAACCCTCGCTTCAAGACGCCGCCGCAAACTGGTACGACACAATTTACATTCCCCTCGCTGAAGCCATCCGCGACCGTGGGTTGTTGCACTGGTTCCCCAACCGCACCATCACCGACCTGTACTTGTGGATATCGGAGAACCGCGCCAATCTTGAGAAAGAGCTAGGATGGGAGATTCAGTCCGACATCGCCGCAACAGATCTGATATTGGAAAGAAGCGTCACTTCTGAACCGGGCACATGGCGAAAAGCACGCACAACCACCCGCTACACAGATACCCTCTTTGCAGACATCCTCGTCCCCTTGAGCGGATTTCAGGAAAGCTGGGACGCGCTCGACCAGGCGCTCATCATTGCCAAGCGTGAGAACGCCAAACTGCACGGACTGCACATCGTGGAAACAAAAAATGATGTAGAGAGCATAGATGCGCAGGGAGTAAAAACACGTTTTGACCAAACCTGCGCAGAAGCAGGTGTAACAGGCAGCCTTGCCATTGACGTAGGAGATATCACCCTGCGAATCTGCGAGCGCGCCTTGCTGACCGACCTGATCGTTGTGAAGATCACCAATCCGCCGGCAATGGGAATCTCTGCATTGCGTTCCCCATTCCGCACGATTATCGAAAAATCATCACGCCCATTGTTAACCGTTCCTATGGAAGCGAGCCAATTCAAACGCGCTCTCCTGGCCTATGATGGAAGCGACCGTGCAAAGGAAGCCCTTTTCGTTGCAACCTATCTTGCTGAAATGTGGAAAACCGAATTGATCGTATATACCGCCCTTGATGGTGCAAAACTAAAAGCAGATGCGCAAGACCATGTTCGCCGCTATTTGGACATTCATGAGGTGGAAGCCGAATATATTATCAGCGATCACGGCGCAATGGAAGAATTAAAGAAGACAGTTGAAGAACGTAATATTGATCTGGTGCTGATGGGCAGCCACGGTGGCTCGGTCTTGCAACAAGTATTCATTGGCAGCGCCCTGGATTACATGCTAAGAGAGTCGAAAGTACCAACGTTTATTTGCAGGTAGTTAGCTGTTGGCGATTAGCGATTAGGAAACCCAAAAGCCAATCGCTAACAGCTAAACGCTAAAAGCTAAAAGCTAAACGCTAAAAGCTAAACGCTAAACGCTGTTCTTCAAATGTTGAATAAAGGCATTGAGCATCTTTCGAACTTCAATTAACTTTGATTGAAGAGTTTGATAGCTTTCTGCCGGAAGATAACCAAGGTCTCGGGCAAGGAGAAGCAGATATTCCAGTTCACTGGATGAACCCATTGCGATCAAGAAATAACGCTTCAGTTCTGCATCGCTGTCTTTACCGCAGC
>CAZHOX010000078.1:0-14552 GCA_964534345.1 uncultured Anaerolinea sp. | reverse complement strand
CAACGACAGCGAGAAATGCCATCAATGCCCAGGGGAAATTTTTCTTGAATGTGTTCGTTTTCATTTTTATCCTTTTTATTTTTTTGATACGAGTTAATTTACGAGTAGAACAATCTTTCCCTTAACGCCGCGTGATTCTAGAAGTTGATGTGCTTTCGCGGCATCTGTTAATGACAATTTTTCCGAGATGACTGGCTTGACCTTCCCCTGCTCCAGCAAATGCAGAAGGTAGCTGAGATCATCTACAAACCAGTCTGGGTGTTTTTTCTTGAGCGGCACAATGCTATAGATTGAAGCTGATCTTCCAGACGTTAGAGCGTTTCGAATCATGAGTGTTGTATAAGCAAGCATGGTCCCACTCTCTTTGCCAATTGCAGAGTTGTAAGAGCCGTAGGCAACCAAGGTACCTCCTTTTCGCAAACATTGAAATGAACGTTTGAAGTTTGCTCCGCCAACGGCATCGAAAACAGCATCAACGCCTTTGGGGTTGAGGGAATTTATTATTTGAACAAAGTCTTCATTTTGGTAATCTATGGGAGTCGCTCCGAGGCTTGAAACAAATTCGCTGGATGACTTCGATGCAGATCCGTAAATTTTCAAATCATGAAGCGCGCCTAATTGAATCAACGCCGTACCGACTGCGCCGCTTGCCCCATGCACAAGGATGTGCGCGCCGTTTTTCACTTTTGCAATTCGATGCAGCATTTGATAAGCAGTCATGTAGGTCAACACCATGCTTACCGCATCTGCCGCATCCACAACTTCAGGGACAGGAACACAATACGCCGCTGGGATGCAGAGATATTCGGAATAAGCTCCAACGACTGTCAACTCTGCAACACGCTGTCCAACTCGAAGATGAGTTACGCCTTCGCCCAATTCATCGACCACACCTACAACATCATATCCAGGAGCAAAAGGAGGTTTTTGCTTTACGCCGTAATAGATGCCTTTTCTTATCATTGTGTCGGTAAAGCAGGCGCTGGTGGCAAGAGTTTTTATTCGCACCTCGCCTTTTTGCGGTGCAGGCAAGACAGCCTCTCCCATCACACAGAGGACATCCGGTCCACCATACTTTGTGATTACAACTTTTTTGTAGCTCATAAGATGTTTCTCTCTATTTTTGACAGCATTTGAGCACCAGATGTGATGCCGTGCATCACCTGGGCCATATTCAGCGAATGAAATTGTTCAGAATTACAGGTACTGAATCATCATGTTAGCGATCTCTCGCCGGAACAACTCCCCTGGGTCATGGATCGGCGGCGGGACATGATTACCGATCTCCAGCATCACCAAACCATGTACACGGCTCCAAAATACTGCGGTCAAGTAAAAGACATCCACATCAGCAATGCCGCCTTCAAAATCCTTCCAAACGTTAAGCATGGATTTCAATTGAGGTGTCATGGCAACCTGACGATCTGATTTCAACTGCCCGTTTGCATACAACGCCTGCAATGTATTTCGCAACGGAACAATAGCGCAAGCTGCGGCTGGCATGGTGATATTCGCCGGAGCCACATAGTTAGGGATCGGTGTTCCAAAGATGAGCAAATATCGCTGCGGATACGTGATCGCCCAATCGCGGTAGGCAATTCCCAGATCATGCAAGCGCTTCTTCTGGTCGCTTTCTGGCAAACTGTCGAGCAACGCTTGTTGAGACTCCCCCAGCGAGGTGTATGCATCCACAATTAGGGCTGTGACGAGTGCATCGCGGTCGGGAAAGTAATTGTAGATGGCAGGTGCAGTAATCCCCAACTCGCGGGCAATGGAACGCAAAGACAAGGCTGCTGCGCCCGTCTCGGCGATCTGTTTCCATGCGGTTTCTTTGATGGCTTCTTGAAGATTTGGGACTTGCTGTTTTTTGCTGGGTCTAACCATATTTTCTCCTAATTTACTTTACGCTGTAAATATACAGTGTAAAGTAAATTAAGTCAAGAGATTAATAGTCCCATTTTCTAATTTCCTTCTCTCCTAAAAAGGCAGTTTCAAAATCACCAGTTGACTCTGTGGCAGAATCTATGTATACTTTTGAAAACGCTTTCTGAAAGCGTTTTCAAGCCATGAAACAAAAAAAATCCGCTACCATTTCTGATGTTGCCGAAAAGTCTGGTGTTTCCATCGCCACTGTCAGTCGTGTGCTGAACGGCACAACGCCCGTCTCAAGCGAGATCACAGACCGAGTCCTTGGGGTTATTGAAGAACTTAAATTTGTGCCGCGCACAGCAGCGCGCACGCTTGCAAGCAGAAAAACAAACACCATTGGCCTGATCCTTTCTGAAATTGGCGGGGCTTTCTTCCCTCACCTACTTAAGGGAATCGAGTCTGAAACGCATAAATCGGGATATGAACTACTCATCCATTCAACACAGACCCCGCATGTAAAAACACGGAAGACGTTGGGGGAACACAATACAGATGGTCTCCTGGTCTTTACATCCAGCCTTGAAATGCATGAACTTCAACGATTGTATGAAATTCAGTTCCCTATCGTGCTTATGCACCAAACTCCGCCAGATGAAATAAAAATACCGGTTATTACCATTGAAAATAAAGATGGCGCCGCCATGCTCGTCAGTCATTTGATCGAAACACACAACCGCCAACGAATCGTATTCTTGCGCGGACCAGAAGGACATGAAGATTCGATCTGGCGTGAACGCGGGTACCGCGAAGCGCTGGAGACACATCACATCCCGTTTGATTCAAACCTTGTAGCGGTCGGCGGGTTTGATGAGCAGCAGGCATTTACAGCCATACAAAAAATGATCGCGGATGATGTCCAATTTGATGCGGTCTTTGCTGGTGATGACGATGGCGCCATTGGAGCGTTTCGTGCGCTGCAGAATGCCGGTCGCCTCATTCCTGACGATGTAGCTGTTGTCGGTTTCGATGACGTTCAATTTGCCCGATACATTTCCCCCCCACTGACAACGATCCGTGCACCGATCGAGGAAGTTGGGCGCGAAGCCGTCCGCCAGTTGATATGTCTATTGAAAGGCGAGCAGGCTCAAAGTCTGGTCTTGATGCGGACAGAATTAGTAATTCGCGAATCGTGCGGATGCAAATCCGATCCTTAAGACAAGGAGGTGCGTACAAATCCATTTTCCTTTTGATATCGTGTTGCGTTCAAACCTTTTCACCCCTGGAGGAGAAATATGACTAAAAAGTTGTTCACAAGTTTGATACTGCTCGTTATCACATCCATGCTATTAACTGCCTGCGGCGGGAAAGCAGCAGAACCACAAGTATTACGTGTGTGGATTCAGTGGGGCGACAACCCGCAACAGATCCAAACCCTTTTTGATAAATACACAGCCGAAACTGGCATCAAAGTTGAAGTGACTGCTCCACTGGAAGTGGATAAAATCCTTCCCGCCTTAACTGGCTCTGAGCCGCCTGATGTGCTTGTGTTGAGCGGAGGCGACCTTGTCAAATCGTATTACAAGGAAGGTCTGGTGGATGACCTGACAAGCGCAGTTCAATCTGGCAACATTGACTTGGCTGATTTCTTTGAAGCCCCATTGGATCAATGCAAAATGGGAGATAAACTTTTGTGCCTGCCTTGGGGAACGGACATGTACGCCCTCTTCTGGAACAAAGATCTTTTTGAAGCCGCAGGCCTCGACCCTGAAACGCCGCCAGCCACAATGGAGCAATTGGCAGAATTTTCAGACAAGCTCACCAAAGTTGCTGCTGATGGCTCTCTTGAACAGATCGGTTTCCTCCCTGATATGGGCTGGGATCATAGCGACTTATATATCAATATGTACGGCGGCTTCTGGTACAACGAAGATGGAACAAAAATGACAGCCAACAGCCAGCCTGTTATTGATGCGCTCACATGGGAACAGCAGTTTTATACAAAATATGGCGTTGATAACGTCATGGCTTTCTCCTCTGGTTGGGCAGATACATATATGTCTGCGGACTATCCTTTCTACACTGGCAAACTTGCCATGTATGTTGACGGCGAATGGATGACAGGCCCGAACTTCATTAACGCCTTCAAACCAGAAGCCAGCTATGGCGTTGCTCCCTTCCCGCCTCCAGCCGACCATCCTGAACGTGCGAACACGGCTGTGGTACAGGGAACCGTTGCTGTCATTCCATCTGGCGCAGCAAATAAAGAAGCATCTGCCAAATTGCTGGCATGGATGATGTCTCCTGCGGTAGTGGCGGAAGAGTTCTGCTTTAACGCAAACCTGCCTACCAGCAAAAAGGCTGCTGAAGATCCCTGCTTCACAAGCAATCCCAAGTTCAAGGTCTTTACTGATCTCATTGCAAGCCCAAATGCAAAGATCATCGTCACTACTCCGATCTCTCTTGAATTCAATGATGCATGGGGCCTGGTGATCGAACAAGTATTGCACACAGGCATGGACCCCAAACCTATTCTTGATGAATTGCAGGCAACCTTCGAACCAAAACTTGCGGAAGCGAACAAATAAGCACCCTACTCAAATGGATGGACGGTGGAACGCCGTCCATCCATTCTTTGAATTTGAACGGAGGAAGTAATGGATGTACCGCGGATGAGCAGCAGAAAATTTACTTGGCCCCCTAAATTACCCAAATGGGGATATCAGAATCGCGTCAATTTCAAGATCGGGATGCTGTTCCTCCTTCCATGGATCATTGGCTTTGTTGTCTTCACTCTTTACCCGATGGTGGCTTCCCTTATTTATAGTTTTACGATTTACCACGCCCGCCAGCCCTTGGAATGGAATGGCATCAAAAACTATACAGACCTTCTGACAGATGACCTTTTTTGGACAGCACTCTATAACACCGTGTATATGGTCATTATCGGGGTCCCACTGACATTATTCTCATCTTTTTTCTGTGCGATTCTATTAAATCTAAAAGTGCGCGGGCAAGCTTATTATCGTTTAATTTATTTTCTACCCTCCATTGTTCCGACGGTTGCCAGCACCATTTTATGGCTTTGGATATTAAATCCACAGGCTGGGATTCTCAATATTCTGCTTGGGTATGTAGGGATTGACGGCCCCAATTGGATGACCAACCCTGCTTGGTCAAAACCTGGGTTAATTTTGCTGGGAATGTGGGGTATGGGCAACACCATCGTAATCTACCTCTCTGGGCTGCAAGATGTGCCAATAAATTTGATCGAAGCTGCTGAATTAGACGGGGCAAACTGGTGGCAAAGACTATGGAACATCACCATTCCAATGGTATCCCCAATCACGCTCTTCAATCTGGTTACAGGTGTGATCTTTATGTTCCAATATTTTGCACAGGCGTATGTATTCCGTGGGTTTCAAAACTTGGGATACCCACTGAACTCGACCCTTTTTTATAGCGTACTACTGTATCAAAACGCCTTTCAATGGCTGAAGTTAGGGTATGCCTCTGCAATGGCATGGGTTTTGTTCATCATCATCCTTGTCTGCACCCTTGCTCTCTTGAAGATCAGCGACCGTTTCACGTACTACGCAGGGTAAGATCATGTCAACAAATACTCAAACTCAAGTAATTAACGAAGAGTCAGAAGCTCGTCAGCGTATGCGCAGCCGAAAAGTACGGAATTTTCTACAATCTCTTTTTAGCCATGCCCTGATCAACTTTGTTGGTTTGTTCTTTCTCATTCCATTTTTGTGGATGCTGATCACTGCTTTCAAATCGAATCAGGATATTTTCCACACACCGCCACGCTGGCTTCCGTATGACAATGTTCTTGTTGAGGTAAATGGCAAACAACTCCCAATGTATACCGTTCAAACAGAAACAGGGGTAAAGGAATTGGCAGCGGTAAAGATCGTTGAAGGTGTAGGCACCTTTGTAGACCCATCCCACCCAAGCCAGCTCCTTGAATATGAAATTCAGCAAGGTGACAAAAAGATCGCAGAGCCGATCATGCACATCAGCTTCCGCTGGCAAAACTTCCCAGACGCGATGAACCGCGCCAGCCGTCCCAGCATTGATGCAAGTTTTTGGGTGTATTTCAAAAACAGTTTGATCATCGCCTTCTTCACAATAGTTGGCACACTAGTTTCAAACACACCAGTTGCTTATGCCTTTGCGCGGCTTAAATTCCCTGGGCGTGATGTGCTATTTGTGATCGTACTGGCAACAATGATGCTTCCATATCAGGTCACCATGATTCCGCTTTATCTTTTCTTCAATAACTTCCTTCATTGGGGAGATACTTTCCTGCCGATCATTGTGCCCGCTTTCTTTGCAAATGCCTACGATGTATTCCTCCTGCGTCAGTTTTTTCGCACCATTCCAGAGGAAATGTGTGATGCGGCTCGTGTCGATGGTGCATCGGAATGGCAAATATTCACCCAGTTGGTAATTCCACTATCAACCCCAGTATTGGCAACGGTCACTGTCTTTACTTTTCTATGGGCATGGAATGATTTCACAGGTCCACTCCTGTTTCTTACCAGCCCAAAACATTTCACAATGGCGCTCGGATTGCAAGATTTTCAAAGTCAAAGATCACTGGTCTGGAATCAACTCATGGCCGCTGCAACCATTTTCACGATCCCGATCATAGTGGCATTTTTCTTTGCTCAAAAGACCTTTATTCAAGGCATCAAACTGACAGGCTCAAAGGAATAAATGCCGAATATGATGATTTTGGAAAAGCAATTTCTTGAATTCATGGATGCAAATCATTTTGCCTACCAGCGGATCGAACACCCTGCTGTTTTCACTTGCGAAGAAGCAGACTCGCATCATGCTGGTATCGAAGCTGTCAGCACAAAAAATCTTTTTCTTTGCGATAAGAAGGGACGCCGTTTCTTTTTAGTGGTTACTTCCTGCGAAAAAACAGTAAACCTTGAAGGCTTGTCTTCACAACTGGGAGTTGCACATCTGCGTTTCGGTTCAGAAGAGAATTTGATGCGTTTATTGGGCATCACCCGCGGCTCCGTAACAATGATGGGGCTCGCAAATGACACATCTCATTCGGTTGAGCTGTGGATCGACAAAGACATCTGGCAGGGCGAAAAATTTCTTTGCCACCCATTGGTCAACACGGCGACATTAGTCCTTTCAAAATCAGAGCTGATACGTTTTCTTGAATTGACAAATCACTCAGCTCACTTTTTCAATAAAAACGAAGAAGGTGTGCAATGAAAATTGCATTTGCAGGGACAGGGTACATCAATAAAGTCCATGCCAGGGCTGCACAGACCTGCGGATTGGAGCTTGTGGCAGTTGTAAACCACAAAGCCGAATCGATGGCGGCGTTTGGGAATGAATTTGGCATCACTCGGCAATATAAAGATATCGAAGAAATGCTAAAAGATGGTCAGATAGATGCTTTGGTAGTCAGTACACCAAATTACCTTCACAGCCCACAAACCATTGCTGCTCTCAACGCAGGAATTCATGTCATGGTAGAAAAACCAATGGCAATGAACACACCTGAAGCTGAAAAGATGTACGAAGCCTCAAGGAGAACTGGCGCCACACTGATGGTGGCTCATTGCTGGCGTTTTGACCAGGATGTTTTATGGCTAAAAGGTCAGTTGGAGAAGCTGGGAAAAATCATTCGTACAAAAGGAATTGGCGTTCATACTCACTGGGGGCCGGCAGGCTGGTTTACAAAAAAAGAATTTGCGGGCGGCGGGGCCATGGCAGACATGGGCATTCACGCACTGGACACTGCCCGCTTTTTGCTTGGTGACCCCAAGCCTGTATCAGTTTATGCAAAAATCGGCACCTATTACAAAGACTTCGACGTGGATGATACAGGAACTATCATTGTCGAGTGGGACAATGGCGCAACATCCTTTATCGAGTCTGGCTGGTGGCAGCCACATGCCGATGGCCCCGAAGCAGCTACCCAGTTATATGGAACCGAAGGCTTTGGTCAATTATTTCCTACACGGCTTGAGATCCCAAATAAAAACGAGAAAAAGATCGAAGTCATCGAATCAGGCTTTGAGTTTCCACGCGAAGAACACTGCCCGCAAAGCCTGTATGATGCTCAATTAAGGTATTTTGTCGAATGCATTGAAAAGAAGCAAACACCCAACCCAGGCGGACCTGAAGGCATCGTAAACATGAAAGTGATAGATGCAGCGTACGAAAGTTCGCGCACGGGAAAAGTTGTGGATATCAAGTAAAGCACGCAGTTTCAAAGGAGAACACATGAAAATAGCAGTCATTGGCGGTGGTTCCACCTACACCCCTGAATTGGTAAATGGATTTCTTGAGAGAGTATCCACACTTCCCATTACTGAACTATGGTTAATGGATATTGACGAAGAGCGGCTTGAAGTGGTTGGCGGCTTTGCGCAGCGCATGGTCCAGGCAAAAGGCGATCCTTTCAAAGTCATACTTTCCACAAATCAACGCGAAGCGATTGCAGGAGCTTCGTATGTCACCACGCAACTACGAGTAGGAATGATGCCTGCACGCCGTGGAGATGAATATCTTGGTTTACGTCATGGACTTATTGGGCAAGAGACCACAGGTGTTGGAGGTATGGCAAAAGCACTTCGCACCATCCCCGTCATCCTTGGCATAGCGAAGGATATGCGTGAGACCGCTCCAGCTGCCCTGCTTGCAAACTTTACAAACCCTGCCGGGCTTGTTACAGAGGCCCTTAACCGATATGCGCCTGACATCCCTGCTGTAGGAGTATGTAATGTGGGCATCACTACAAAAATGGAAATCCTTGAAAGGCTGGAAAAAGCCACAGGCAACAAAATAGATGATAGCCGCGCGGTCTTGAATACACTTGGATTAAATCACCTCACCTGGCATCGAGGTTTTACCGTTGACGGAGAAGAGATGTGGCCGATGATATTCCCTGCGTATGTTGCTTCACTCAAAGAAGAGGCAGAGCCAGAATGGGATATACACACGATCGAATCATTGGGCATGATTCCCAATTATTACTTGCATTATTTTTATTACACAAATAAAAAGTTTGAAGAGCAAAAAAAATGGCCGCCCTCCCGTGCAGAGCAGGTGATGGAGATCGAAAAGGATCTGCTGCGCGAATATGCCGATCCAAACCTCACTGAGCCGCCTGCTGACTTGATGAAACGAGGTGGAGCATATTACTCCACGCTGGCTACGCAACTCATCAACTCACATTACAACGATTTGGGACAAGTCCACGTTGTCAACGTCCGCAACAATGGAGCGATAAAAGAATGGCCGTCAGATTGGGTTTTGGAACTTCCAGCCAAAGTGGATCGCAAAGGAATTCACCCGCTTCATGCTGACCCGTTACCTGCCTCCTGCTTCGGATTGATTTCCCAAGTGAAGATGTACGAGCTGCTCACCGCCGAAGCCGCAGCATACGGTGACAGAAATGCCATGTACCAAGCCTTGCTGACCAATCCCCTTGGCCCAAGCGCAGACAAAGTACAAGAAGTTATGGACGACATGCTGGAAACCAACAAACAATGGCTTCCTCAATTCAATGTCAATTAATCAACAGACGAATGAAATAGAGATCATAGATGCGTTACTTTCTCGGCATTGACGTAGGCTCTTCCAAAACTCATGCCATCATCGCTGATGAAACAGGCCGCTGCCTTGGGTTTGGCAAGGCATGGGGAGGCAATCATCAAGGTGTTGGGTATGATGGGCTGGAAAATGTTCTCAAAGAGTCCTTTGAGGGCGCGAGAGAAATGTCCGGCGTAGATACTGCCCATATTGTTGGAGCAGGCTTCGGCGTAGCAGGATTCGATTTTCCATCGGATAAAGAAAAACATGTGCAGGCCATCGCCGCCCTTGGGTTATCCTGCCCAATTGAAGTTGTCAATGATGGGGTGAACGGATTGCTGGCAGGCGCCACATACGGCATCGGTGTAAACGTAACATCGGGGTCATCCAACAATTGCCGAGGCAGAAACAAATATGGAAAAGAGGGGCGCATTGTTGGTAATGGCTCAACCTTTGGTGAATATGGCGGAGCGATCGAGATCGTGCAACGCGGATTACAAATGGTGAATCACGCCTGGATTCAACGCATTCCGCCGACTGCGTTAACAAAAATTTTTATTGAAGCCATGGACGCAAAAGATGAGTTGGATTTGATGGAGGGATTATCCAACGAACAATATCACCTGTTTCCATTTCATGCATTGAAAATTATTGAAGCTGCAAAAGAAGGTGATGCTGCCGCGCAGGAAATCGTCAACTGGGCAGGGGAAGAATTAGGTTGGCTGGCTGTTTCTGTGGCGCGTCAGATTGAAATGGAAAACGAAGAAGTTGAAATTATTCAATCGGGCAGTGTCTTTGAAGCAGGAGAAATTATTTCAAGCCCGATGCGGTCTATTGTGATGGCTCATTGTCCAAACGCAAAATTAATTCGATTGGATGGTCCTCCTGTTGTAGGCGCAGTCATTCTTGGCATGGAACAGGCAGGCTTCGACGGTTACACAATCCGTGAACAGTTGGTTCGCTCGGCAAAAGAGATCGTTAAATAATTAGCATCTTAGGAGATTTCCATGTCTGAATTAGCAATTCTTGGCGGCAAAAAGACTCGAACCGAAAATTACCCCGAATGGCCTGTTTGGGATCAACGTGATATTGACGCTGTCGTAGAGGTTGTCAAGTCCGGTCGCTGGGGAGGGTTTCCCTACCCTGGACCAAAGACAGCTGAACTTGCAAAGAAATTCGCCGAGATGCAAGGCGGCGGATACGCAGTTCCCATGATCAATGGAACAGTGACGATGGAAGCTGCATTGCGTGCTGCTGGCATTGGCTGGGGGGATGAAGTGATCGTGCCTGCATATACATTTCAGGCAACCGCCTCTGCCCCCATGGGAGCGGGCGCCATTCCAGTGATCGTGGATGTTGACCCAAACACCTATTGCATTGACCCAAAGGCAGTAGAAAAAGCCATCACACCAAAAACAAAGGCCGTCATCCCAGTGCATCTTGGCTCAAACATGGCGGACATGGATGCACTAATGGAGATTGCGGAGAAGCATAACTTGATCGTCATTGAAGATTGCGCGCATGCCCACGGTGCAAAATGGAACGGGCAAGGCGCCGGGACAATCGGCCACTTTGGTTCTTTCTCTTTACAATCGTCAAAGACTCTCACCTCAGGAGAAGGCGGCATTCTATTATGTAAATCTGCGGAACATGCCGCAAAAGCCGCCAGTATTATTGACTGTGGCCGCCCACATGCACTGGGTGGCGGTGAAGAAGATGCCAACGGGTTTGCAGTGCAAGGCGGGAATTATCGCATGAGTGAATTACAAGCCGCCCTGGCACTGGTGGGAATTGAGCGCTTCCCTGCACAGGCAAAGCAACGCGAAGAAATGGCAGCCTATATGGATGAAGCGCTCAGTGAAATAAATGGCGTGCGCGTTCTCAAGCATGATGAACGCCATACCACCCGTTCCTTTTACCGTTACATTTTTGCAATTGATCCCAATCAATTTGGCATGGAACACGATATTCTTTGTGCCGCATTAGATGCCGAAGGGGTGGACTGTTGGACTGGCTACGAAGCGATGAATAACTACGAATTATTCCAGCCTCAAAAATCAAAGCTGGCTGTGCCAAATGCTTTCCCTGAATATTTTGATTTCAAGAAAATGGTTCTTCCAGAAGCCACACGCGCCTGCGAACATGAAGCGGTCTGGCTGGATGAAGCAATATTTCGATCTGGGCAAAAAGGTGTGGATGATGCAGTGGCAGCTATTAAAAAGATCCAACGTAATGCCAGCGAGTTGAACAAAGCCGCTGAAGAAATAAGAAAGAAATACAGTTAACCGAATAAATCAAAAAGACTCCCATTTCGGGAGTCTTTTTGATTTAAACCTGAAAACCCCGCTTTCTTGATATTTTCTTGACACCTCCATCGCTGTTCTTGTCCCCGAATTGACCACCAACTGCATACACTAAAGTCGAAACGGAGGCATTTTATGAATGATCTACTTTATGCTGGGTTAACAGTGTTGTTCTTCGCCCTCACATACGGATTCATCCTTGTATGCGAACGGCTCATGGAGGGCAAGTCATGAACGCTTTATACGTGATCACAGGCATCATTACTTTGATCCTGTTTGTCTATCTTGTATTGGCTTTACTTAAGCCGGAGTGGTTCGGATGAACATCTATAGCTGGGTACAGATTATTTTATATCTTGTGGTTTTGATGGGACTTGCGAAACCGCTTGGCTCGTATATGGCAAAAGTCTATCAAGGAGATCGCCTCTTTCTGGACCGTGTGCTAGGTCCCGTTGAAAGATTCATTTATCGACTCTCAGGCATTAACGCTGAAGAAGACATGAATTGGAAGACATATGCTTTTGCTGTATTGACCTTCAACATTTTAGGGTTACTTGCAGTATATGCCATACAGCGACTACAAGGTGTACTACCCCTCAACCCACAGGCACTTGGCGCGGTCACGCCTGATTCTTCGTGGAATACGGCGGTTAGTTTTTCGTCCAACACCAACTGGCAGGGATATGGCGGCGAAGTGACCATGAGTTACTTCTCGCAAATGCTTGGGCTGACCACGCAAAACTTTGTCTCGGCAGCAACGGGTATGGCTGTTTTGGTCGCGCTCATCCGTGGGATCGTGCGTCACACCACCAAGGGAATTGGCAACTTTTGGGTTGACCTGACCCGCTCCACTTTGTACATCCTTTTGCCTTTGTCCATCGTTTTGGCGTTGGCATTGGTTTCACAAGGTGTGGTGCAAACATTCAGTGACTATAAGACCGTTGCCATGCTTCAGCCTACAACTGACGCAAACGGCAACGCCGTGACCGAACAGATACTGGCTGTTGGACCTACCGCTTCGCAGGTCGCGATCAAACAATTGGGCACAAACGGCGGCGGATTCTTCAACGTCAACTCGGCACATCCGTTTGAAAACTCAACTCCATTCTCAAACTTTTTGGAGATGCTGGCAATTCTCGTCATTCCTGCTGCTCTTGTCTACATGTTTGGCAAAATGGCAGGTGATACCCGTCAGGGTTGGGCAATCCTAACCACTATGAGCATTATTTTTGTGGCGTTTCTTGCATTGGCGGTTTGGGCGGAACAAGCTGGCAACCCAGCTTTCACAAAAATGGGAATCGATCAAGTGCAATCGAATATCAACCCAGGCGGAAACATGGAAGGCAAAGAGGCGCGCTTCGGCGTTGCCAACTCGGCGCTTTGGGCTACAGCTACAACTGCTGCATCCAATGGGTCAGTGAATTCCATGCACGATTCATTCATGCCGCTAGGCGGACTGGTTCCCATGTTCCTCATGCAATTGGGTGAGATCATCTTTGGCGGTGTTGGCTCTGGCTTGTACGGAATGCTGGCTTTTGTGATTGTAGCAGTCTTCATCTCTGGCTTGATGGTCGGGCGCACGCCTGAATATTTGGGCAAAAAGATCGAAGCCTTTGAAATGAAAATGGCTTCCCTCATGCTCTTGATCCCGATCGTATTGGCAAAAGTAGGCACAGCCATTGCGGTAGTATCTGCGGCTGGGCTTGCTACGATCTGGAACACGGGCGGTCCGCACGGATTTAGCGAAGTGTTGTATGCATTTTCTTCAGCAGCAAATAACAACGGCTCGGCATTTGCTGGTTTGGGTGTGAACAATCCGTTTTACAACACCGCGCTTGGAATTTGCATGTTCTTTGCCCGTTACTGGCTGATCGTACCTGTGCTGGCAATTGCAGGGTCGCTTGCTCAAAAGAAAAAAATCCCCGAAAGCGCAGGGACTCTCCCGACTCATACCCCACTATTCATTGCATGGTTGATCGGCGTCATCATGATCGTTGGCGCTTTGAGTTTTATTCCAGCATTAGCATTAGGCCCTATTGTTGAACACCTGATGGTTTCTGGTGGATAAGGAAATTACTAAAATGACTATTCAAACGAAGAAACCAACCACATACCGCCGCGAGATTTACAAACGCGCCATTTTGGAATCCTTTGTCAAACTTAATCCACGCTTGATGGTGCGCAATCCAGTCATGTTTGTTGTGGAGGTTGGTAGCGTATTGACCACCATTCTATGGGTTCAGGCGCTCGTTGGGCAAGGTGAAGCGCCTACGGGCTTCATTGGAGCCATTGCTATCTGGCTGTGGTTCACCGTGCTGTTTGCAAATTTCTCTGAAGCGGTCGCTGAAGGGCGCGGCAAGGCACAAGCCGAGTCATTACGCAAAGCTCGTCAGGATACACCCGCGAAAAAAGTTGGCAAATTACAGGTTGAAGGTTTAAAAGTTGATGGCTCAAAGGTTGAGCATGAGATTGTTTCGTCCACTGCTCTTCGCAAAGATGATCTGTACCTTGTTGAAGCAGGTGACATTCTCCCTGCGGATGGAGAGATCGAAGCGGGAATTGCCTCAGTGGATGAAAGTGCTGTTACGGGCGAATCAGCTCCCGTTGTGCGTGAGGCGGGCGGTGATCGTTCCGCTGTCACAGGCGGCACACGAATCCTTTCGGATTGGCTCATCGTCCGCGTCAGCGCCGACCCTGGGCAGGGATTCCTCGACCGCATGATCAGCATGGTGGAAGGCGCAAAGAGACAAAAGACCCCGAACGAGATCGCGCTCAATATTTTGCTGGCTGGCTTCACGATCATCT
>CAZHOX010000077.1:5062-15005 GCA_964534345.1 uncultured Anaerolinea sp. | reverse complement strand
GTCAGATGCGCGAAACCTTCAATGCCGATATCGCCTATCTGGCATTGCTCGATCCACAGACGAACATGATCCAGTTCCCCTATCAATATGGCGACGAGATTCAGCCCATCCCTTATGGCGATGGCATGACCAGCCGCATCATCCGCGACGGGCAGCCGCTGATCTTCAACCGCAATGTGGAAGAACAAAGCGGCGCCATGGGCATTCAACGGCTTGGGCGCAAGGCGCGCTCGTACCTGGGTGTGCCCATCAAAGCCGGGCGCGAGACCATCGGGGTATTGAGCGTTCAAAGCACCCAAGAGGAGGGCGTATTCGACGAAGACTCGCTGCGCCTGCTTGCCACCATTGCCGCCAACGCCGGGTCCGCGATCAAGACCGCAAGGCTTCATGCTGAGACGCAGCGCCGCGCAAGGGAGATGGCAACCCTCACAGAAGTGGGACGCGATATTTCATCCAGCCTTGAAGCTGAAACCGTGTTGGAAAGCATTGCCACCCACGCCCGCGAATTGCTCGACGGCGACCTGAGCGCACTCTTCCTGCCGGAACAGAATGGGAAGGTCTTCCGCGCCATTGCCGCCGTGGGCGACGAAGCCGAAGAACTCAAGAACGATACGATCACAACCGGCGAAGGGTTATTGGGCAATATCGCCCTGACAAGGACAGCTGAGATCGTCAACGATACCAATAACGACCCGCGCGCGGTGAACATCGCCGGAACTGAATCCTCGCCGGATGAACACATGCTCGCAATGCCCTTGCTTGCCAATAATGAGCTTAAAGGTCTCATGGCGGTCTGGCGGCACGGGGCCAACAACCAATTTGTAGAATCTGAACTTGAGTTTCTGAATAACCTTTCAAGGCAGGCGGTCATTGCCATTCAGAACACCCAATTGTTCGAAGAAAGCCAACACCTGCTCAAACAGACCCAGCAGCGTGCCGCCGAACTTGCCATTCTCAATACCGTCAGCGAATCCATGACCCGCTCGTTGGATGTCAACGCCGTCACCCGCAATGTAGGCAATAAAATTCACGAGATATTCAACGCCGAGATCGTGGATATTCTTCTCTATAATGCCGCCACAAATATCATTCAACTGGCATATAGCTTCAGTGATAATCTTTACTATGAAAATGAACCGCCCTGGGAATTAGGCGAAGGGCTTACTTCAAAGATCATTCTCACCAAACAACCCCTTCTGTTAAATACCGCGCTGGAGATCGAAGAAAATGGGGCCGCCTCCTACCTTACTGCTCCCGATGATGAGGAGGATATAAAATCCTACATGGGGGTACCGATCATGGTCGGCGATCAAGTGCTGGGCGTGGTAGATGTACAAAGCTACAAAGCAAATGCCTTCAACCAAGACAACTTGCGCATTCTGCAAACGCTCTCAGCCAACATGGGCGTTGCCATTCAAAACGCGCGCCTCTTTAATGAAACGCAGCGCCTCTTCAACGAAGCTCAGGAAGCCCGCGAAGCCGCCGAACACGCCAACCAGGCCAAGAGCGCATTCCTTGCAACCATGAGCCATGAATTGCGCACACCGCTCAACGCCATCATTGGCTTCACGCGCATCGTCCGCAGAAAAGCAGAAGGAGCGCTGCCCGAAAAACAAACCGAGAATCTCGACAAGGTACTTTCCAGCGCAGAACACCTGCTTGGCCTTATCAACACCGTGCTGGATATTGCCAAGATCGAAGCAGGCCGCATGGATGTGCAAGCCTCCAGCTTCAGTATCAATGCGCTCGTAGATCAATGCTATAACACCGCACAGCCGCTCATTAAGCCGCGCATAAAATTCACCAAGAACAATAACTCGGATATAGCATTGGTCTTCACAGATCAGGACAAGGTCAAACAGATCATCCTCAACTTGCTGAGCAATGCAGCCAAATTTACCCACGAAGGCAGTATCAACATCAACGTGCGAGATGCAAGCGGGTTGTTCATGATCGATGTGAAAGATACAGGCATCGGCATGAATGAAGAAGCGATTGGCAGAGTCTTTGAAGAATTCCAGCAAGCTGATTCAAGCACCACCCGCCAATATGGCGGCACCGGGCTGGGACTCGCCATCAGCAGAAACCTTGCCCGCTTGCTTGGCGGCGACCTTACCGTCACCAGCAAACTTGGGGATGGTTCCACCTTTACCCTTAAACTGCCGATTCATTATCTGGATGAAAAAGCAGCCAACCCAAAAAGCGCCTCTACTTCTCAGGATCAGCCTGATTCCGTCCAAGAGGCCAAGGCCACGCTGGAAGTGCCCATCACCAAAAAACGCATCCTCGCCATTGATGATGACCCCGATGCCGTCTATTTGCTGCAAGAAACACTCAACCCCACAGAGTTTGAAGTGATCGGCGCTCGCAACGGAATTTCAGGTCATCAAATGGCTCGCGAACATCACCCAGACGCCATCCTGCTTGATATTCTCATGCCAGATAAAGACGGTTGGCAGGTTTTGCACGACCTAAAATCCGATGAATTGACAACTAATATTCCAATCATCCTTCTCACGATTGTGGATAAAAAAGCCCTTGGGTTCCGCTTAGGCGCATCCGCTTATCTGCTCAAGCCGTTGGATCCAAAAGAAGTTGTTGAAACCCTCAACCGTGTCACGAAACAGAAAGATCAATCTCATGTTCGTGTTCTCGTCGTGGATGATGACCCGCATATTGCTGAAATTCTGATCCAGATCCTGCCGCCTACCGAGTTTGAACTGCAATCTGCGGAAGATGGAATTGCCGGCCTAAAAGCAATTTCTTTGCAACGCCCAGACGTGCTCTTGCTGGATATCATGATGCCGAGGCTGGATGGCTTTGGAGTGATTGAACAGTTACGCCAAAATCCCGTAACACAGGACCTGCCTATCATTGTCATCAGCGCCAAAGAGTTGACAGATGAAGAATCGGCTCGATTAAAAGAAGGCGTGGCCTTTGTCATGCGAAAACAAAGTTTTGACGGCGAGTTGTTTGTGCAAGAGATCAAAAGTGTTCTAAAAAGATAAAACTTCGGCCCCACAAGGTACGCGATGAGACTATCCGCTTCGCAACAACTGGATTATTTCAAAAACCGAACACACCACACAAGTTAATCTGGAGAGAATTATGAAAACGATCCTGGTCGTAGAAGATACTGAATTAAATATTGATCTCATCACACAATTACTGGAAGATGATTACAACCTGCTCTTTGCAAGGGATGGCAGCCAGGGTGTAGACATGGCCTTGCAAAACAATCCCGACCTGATCCTTATGGATATTTCTCTGCCGATCATGGATGGGTACATTGCAACTCGAAAGATTCGCGAAGTGAAAAAAACAGTCCCTATTATTGGGCTTTCTGCCCACGCCATGAGCGGCCACGAACGAAGCGCCATTGACGCCGGCTGCACAGATTACCTCACGAAGCCAATCGACGATGAATTACTGCTGAAAAAACTAAAAGAATACCTGCCTCAATAAAAGCGGAAATGCAGCGCAGCAACAAAGTCTGGTGGTCGTTTATCCATAAATTATTTGCGTTCTGTTAAACCTGGAGTCTCATGAATATAAAACCAAAGATCCTGATCGTAGATGACGAGCCATTTAATGTGGATTACCTCGAACAGGAACTCGAAGATCTGAACTATGAGACCATTTCAGCCACAAACGGAGAAGAAGCTCTGCAAAAGATAACAAGCGAATCTCCAGACCTGGTCTTGCTGGATATCATGATGCCCATCATGGATGGGTTCAGCGTGTTGGAAAAAGTAAAAGACAACCCGGCTATTCGCAACGTCCCCATCATAGTCATCTCTGCGAACAATGACCTGAACAGCGTCGTCAAAGGCATCAAGCTTGGAGCAGAAGATTATCTTTCAAAACCTTTTGAGCCGATCCTGCTAAAGGCGCGCATCCAAAGCAGCCTTGAGAAAAAACACCTGCACGATATACAGGAAAAATATCTAAAAAGCCTTGAGCGTGAAATGAACATCGCAAGGAATATTCAAAAGGAGTTTCTTCCTGAAAAAATACCTTCCGTTGCGGGGTGGGAAGTGGCTACATATTTCAAAGCAGCCAAAGAAGTGGCAGGTGATTTTTACGATGCCTTCCTTCTGCCTGATGGCAGCCTTGCCTTTCTCGTTGCGGATGTCTGCGGCAAGGGCATTGGCGCCGCACTATACATGACTCTCTTCCGCAGCCTGATTCGTGCCGCTTCGACATCGGATCAATTCGCGCCCGGGCAGGATGCGAAAAACTTCACGCCTGCGGAGCGGCTGCTACATGCCACCTCCCTGACCAATAATTACCTGATCGAAACACATGAATTGGCCTGCATGTTCGCAACGGTCTTCATTGGCATTCTTGACCCCAAAGATGGAAAGCTCACCTACATCAACTGCGGCAATGACCCGGCCTTGGTCATCAGCGGAGATGGAAAGATCCGCGCTGAATTGACACACACAGGGTCAGCGGTGGGGGTTATCATGCCGTCGAATTTCAAAGTTATGGAAATCACCCTTGCCGATGATGACCTGTTGCTCGCTTTCACAGATGGCATTCCTGATACTCAAAACATCAATGGGGAATTTTTTGGCAACCAACGCCTGCGGGAATTAATAACTGCCAACTCAGCCCCTGCTGACTTATTAAACAAAATCGAAACCAGCCTGCATCAGTTCATTGGCGAGGCAGATCAGTTCGATGACATCACGTTAATGGCATTACGAAGAAAAGCATAGCCACTTTTCAGGCTTGGAAAATGTCAAAGTGCCGCACTCAGCTCAACGGTCAGGATTGAGGCGCGGCACTTTTTTTCATCCACTATTTAGAAGATCTGCGTAATCAGCCAATACATACAAGCCGATATTAATGCGCTGGCAGGGATGGTGATGATCCACGCCATGACGATCTCTTCAGCCACACTCCAACGGACTTTGCCGAAGCGCTCGGATGAGCCTACGCCGATGATGGCTGAACTGACCACTTGTGAGGTGCTGACAGGCAACCCAAGGTAGGAGGCGCTCAGGATCACAAAGCTGGATGTGAGCTGGGTAGAGAAGCTGTGAATGGGGCGAATCTTGTAAAACCTGCCGCCGAGGGTGCGAATCAATTTCCAACCGCCGAGGGCTGTGCCTAGGGCAATTGCTCCGGCACTTAACCCAATCACCCAGAATGGGACTTTGAATTCATCGATATATCCGCCGATCAATAGACTAAGCGTGATGATGCCCATCGTTTTTTGGGCGTCGTTTGTGCCGTGGCTGAACGCCATGCCCAGTGCGGTGACGAGCTGCCCGCGCTTGAAGAATTTGTTGATTTCGTTGGTGGCATTTTGAGCCAGGAAATAAATAATGCGGGTGAAGATGAAACCGAATAAAAAGCCCAGGATTGGAGATGTAACCAAAGCAACGATCACTTTTTCAAGGCCATGCAATTTGAGTGCATCAAACCCTGCGCCTGCCAGCACAGCGCCGACCATTCCGCCGATGAGAGCGTGCGACGAACTGCTTGGAATGCCCATTACCCATGTGAGTACGTTCCACACGATTGCGCCAAAAAGGCAGGCGATCAACACATTTAGATTAAGTGCGGCAGATTGTGCAACTTCCTCACCAATGGTTACTGCAACCGCTACGCCAAAAAGGAATGGACCAAAGAAATTGGCAATTGCCGTGAGACCAAGGGCGGTGCCAGGGCGAAAGGCACGCGAGGCGATCATGGTGGCGACGATGTTACTGGAATCATGTACTCCGTTTAGAAAATCGAAAATTAATGCCAGCCCAATGACAATATAAAGTTGCAACGACATAGGGCCTCGTTACGTTTTCTTCACAACAACATCTGCAATGATGTTCGCGGCTTCATCGCCGCGATCTGCCGCGTTGGAAAGATGGCGATAGACTTCGCGCAGTTTCAACATTTCCACAACGTGGTGCAGGTCTTCGGGGCCGCTGAACAAATCTGCTACAGCTTCACGATATACAGCCTCTACGCGGTTTTCAAGCGCCTTGGCACGTTGGGCATGGCCGATGGCGACCCCGGGATTTTTCTGAAGCCGCAAGACTGCCTGATGGATCTCCCAGCCTGCATCCTTGAGCAAGGAAGCAATGCGTACCATGTATGGCGTTGGCTGCACTTTCAAGAGGCTCATTTCCACGACGGTGGTGTCGGCATAATCCACCATGTCATCAATGGAGCGGGAAAGGGTAAAAATGTCTTCCCTGTCAAAGGGTGTAACAAAAGCACGGTTCAATTCATCTATGAGAATACGGCGTACTTCATCAGCTTCCTTCTCTTTCAGAGACAGTTCCTCTGCGATCTCAGGGTTGGGAGATTCGAGATATTTTGCCAACAGTTTGAGTCCATCATAGGTGATGGCGGCCTGATCAACAATGAGGCCGCTAAAGACATCTTCACGGCGTTTGAAAAAACGTAACATGGGACCTCGCATCAATTATTTTTTGAAAAGTCATTCTCTTGAAGTAATACTATCACCCGCACAATCCGTAGTATTGTGTCAACCATCCTTATTTTACTGGACAACAATTACCAGCTTCTAAAAAAGAGGGCTTGATTCCTGTCTCTCAAAACGTATAATGTAAAAATCTTTTATTGGTTTTAACAAGGAGAATAGAATGGAAATAAAGGTATCCACAGAGAACGGACGTGTCCCAGTTACGCTTCTGCACATTGATGGCAATCTCGATGCCACCTCGTACAAAGAGTTTGAAAACAAAGCCGAAGAATTGATCAAAGGCGGTACCCGTTATATTCTGCTTGATCTGGCTCATGCGCCCTTCGTCAGCAGCGCAGGATTTCGCGCCATTCACCAGATATTCAAAGACCTGAACGCCATGCACTCCAGCCAGAGCGAAGAAGAAATTAAGCATGGCATCAGCGCGGGTTCGTATAAATCGCCCTATTTGAAACTGGTCAATCTTTCTGCTGATACAAAAGCAGTGTTCACAACCACAGGCTTTGACATGTATCTTGAATGTCATGATGATCTGAAAGCAGCTCTCGCTTCTTTTTAGAAGCAAAACTAAGCGGCGCATCTACTGGATGCGCCGCTTTTTATTCCATATCAGATGATTCGGTTGTAGAATTGAAAAATGCTGTTCTGGAAAATTCAGCGAGGCGACATTGAAGGTTTAGCTGGAAATCGAAAGTACAATGCAGAATGCAAAATGAGGAAAGATAAATATTCCGCCAAAACCGAGGGCACAATCATGAGCATACCAAATCTCAACAAAATCTTTGGGCGGACGATGTTCATTCAACTCATCATCGGCTGGACGATTCTGATCCTTGCCAGCTATGTCATCGGGAATATATGGCTAAAAAATGAAATTCTCACGCATGTGCTCCTTTGGTTCGTGGGAGTAATGACATTTGGATTTTTCTTTGCACGCGGCTATACAGCAATCGATAAAGGGGACATTGAGAAAAGCAGACAGATCAGCAACTTGATCTATCACGCCGTGCTGGATACATCCCCTGATTCTGTCGCAGTGACAGACCTGCTGGGCAATTATATTTTCGCTAACAAGCAAACCGCTGTACTGCATGGATATAACTCCACAGATGAATTTATCGGAAAAAGTGCCTTTAGCTTTTTCCCCCTAAGCGAAGTCTCCAATGCAACAAAATATATGGGCGTGGCCCGCGCAGATGGGATCATTAAGAACGTCGAATTCAATCTTCTGCGAAAAGATGGCTCCACCTTTCCCGCCGAGTTGAGCGCAGCGCTGATCAAGAATGAATTTGGCATCCCAGTCGCATTCATCGCAGTCACACGCGATATTACCGAGCGCAAACATGTCGCAGATCAACTCCACGATGTGAACGAGCAGCTGCGTCTGCAGCTGGTGGAGATCGAAAAACTGCAAGCCATTCTGCATGAGCAGGCCATCCAGGATCCGCTCACTGGGTTGTACAACCGCCGCTTTATGGAAGAATCGCTCAAACAGGAATTCGCGCGTGCAAGTCGGGAAGATCAACCGTTCAGCGTGGTGATGTTGGATATGGACAATCTAAAACACTTGAACGACAAATATGGTCACGTCGTTGGCGATGCGGCACTGAAGTCTTTGTCCAAGCTACTGAAAGACCAGACCCGCACGGAAGATATCGTATGCCGCTACGGTGGAGATGAATTCCTGCTCATTTTACACAATGCAACCAAGCAAATGGCCACGGTCCGCTTACAGCAGTGGAGTGATAAGGCAAAAAATATTGATATCGTCCACGAAGGGATTCACATACCAGTAAGTTTTTCCGCAGGGATAGCCACGTACCCAACCTATAACAGCATTGAAGAACTGATTCGCGCAGCAGATAAAGCGTTGTATGACATCAAAGCGAAGAAAAAACAAATCATATAAAAAATACACAAACCGTTTTGCATCAAAGTACAAAAATGAAAGTTGTTTATTTTGCAATAAGCGACAACTTTCATTCCGCATAAAGTGATTTAGTTGTAAAATTACCAAGTCATTGGAGACCGAATGGCAACACACAGGGGCACACGCCAGGCTCGCTACCCAAAATTTGACGCATACTCAAATTTTCAAGGAGACCAAATGACTACGCAATACCCCCCAGAACCGTTTCGTATTAAAGTAACAGAAGCCATCCACCTCATTCCGCCCGATGAAAGAGAAAAGGCGTTGAAGGAAGCAGGCTACAACCTCTTCCTGATGAAAGCCGAAGACATGTTCATTGACCTGCTGACCGACTCAGGCACAGGTGCAATGAGCTCCGAGCAATGGGCGGCGCTCATGCGCGGCGATGAGTCCTATGCCGGCGCACGCTCTTTCTATCGCCTCAAAAGCGCAGTGGAAGATGTATTTGGCTTCAAGCATTTTGCCCCCACCCATCAAGGCCGCGCCGCCGAAAATATTCTGGCAGCGTGTTTGGTGAAACCCGGCCAGTGGGTTCCCAGCAACATGCACTTCGACACCACCGATGCCAACATCCGCGCGCGCGGCGGGCGGCCCGCCAACCTCGTCATTGACGAAGCGCACGATCCAGAAAATCGTCATCCCTTCAAAGGCAACATGGACATCGCCAAACTCAAAGCCTTCATCGCAAAGTATGGGCGTGAGCAAATTCCCCTCGGGATGATAACCGTTACAAACAATGCAGGAGGCGGACAGCCCGTCTCGATGGAAAATCTCAAAGCAGTGGCAGATGTCTACCACGAGAACAGGATCCCCTTCTTTATCGACGCCGCACGCTACGCCGAGAACTGCTTCTTCATCAAGCAGCGGGAACCTGGCTATGAGCAGAAGTGCGTCAAAGACATTGCACGTGAAATGTTCGCCCTCGCAGATGGGATGACCATGTCCGCGAAGAAGGATGCCATCATCAACATCGGCGGCCTGATCTGCATGAACGATGACTCGCTATTCCAGAACGTACAAAACGAGCTGATCCTGCGTGAAGGCTTCCCCACCTACGGCGGACTCGCTGGCCGCGACCTCGACGCGATGGCAGTCGGCTTGTACGAAGGCTTGGATGAAGAGTATCTTTCGTATCGCATCGGGCAAACTGCCTATCTCGCTGCGAAACTCAACGAAGCAGGCATTCCCACCCTCCAACCCACTGGCGGACATGGTGTGTACATCAATGCGGGCGCGATCTTCCCGCACATTCCCAATTATGAATTCCCTGCGCAAGCTCTGGCTGTGGAACTGTACCGCGAAGGCGGCATTCGCGGCGTGGAAATCGGCTCGGTCATGTTTGCCTGCCTCGACCCTGAAACAAGCCAATGGCATTACCCCGCGCTGGAATTGCTGCGCCTCGCCATCCCGCGCCGCACCTACACCCAAAGCCATCTCGATTATGTAGCAGATTGTTTTGCTGCCATCAAATCTCGTGCCGATAAAGTGCGCGGCTATAAATTCACCTACGCCCCTGAGTTACTGCGTCACTTCACCGCAAGGTTTGAGCCGTT
>CAZHOX010000077.1:0-4962 GCA_964534345.1 uncultured Anaerolinea sp. | reverse complement strand
AAAATTCTCGGCAGCCAGCACCCCAAAAGCAACGACCAGACCGATGAAATGCTCTTCATCATCATTCACCAAGCCTACGAGCTATGGTTCAAAATGGTCATTCATGAGCTTGACCAAGTCCGCCGTATTTTTGACACAGACAATGTGCTCGACAACGCAGGCGAAATGAGCATCGCTGTTCATAAATTGAAGCGCATTGTGAAAATTTTTGAAGTCGTCAACCGCCAGGTGGACATCCTTGAATCAATGACGCCGATGGACTTTCTCGAATTTCGTGACTTGCTCGTTCCGTCCTCAGGATTCCAAAGCCTGCAATTCCGCATCATCGAAGCCAGGCTGGGACTCAAAATGGAGCAGCGCTACAAGGCAAATTATTACAAGAACACTCGTCCGGGTGGATTCAACCAACAGGATTTTCAGACCATTAATCAGATTGAGTCTGAGGCGACGCTCAAAGGGTTGGTCATCAAATGGGCAGAGCGGACTCCGTTTTTCGATGAGTCACTTTGGCAGGACTTTCAATCTCAATATCCTTTGGAAGACGGTGCGCAAAAATTCTGGAGCGACTATAAGCAAATTTACAAGAACAGTCTTTCCGGCTCGGTGGAGCTGCGTCAGTTCGATGAATTGGAGCGCATCTTTTACAAGGAAGGTTTGGGCGAGTTCTCTGTGGCAGCCATGCGGTCGGTGCTTTTCATTATGATGTATCGCAACCTGCCCATCTTCCACACGCCATTTGAACTGCTCACCACCCTCATTGATATTGACGAGATGCTCTCGCAGTTCCGCTACAAACACATGCTCATGGCGCGCCGCATGATCGGGATGCGTTCCGGCACAGGCGGTACAAGTGGAGCAGGCTACCTCGAAGGTGCGCTGCGCCAGCATTACATTTTCAAGGAATTAACTGAAGTTTCCACATTCCTGATCGAGCGCAGTAAATTACCCAGCCTGCCTAACGCCGTCAAAGAAAAGATGAGTTTCAATGCATAAACTTGCAGGCCGCGTTTGAAGCGCGGCCTGTTTTATTTTTGTTTGCCTGTAAAATTACACTCGACAACTTGTTACAAGTACCGAGTGTTAATAGTTTAGTTATCTCAACTTATCATTACATCGGAGAAATTATGCTGTCGAACACATCCCGTTTACTGACGTATGCTTGTGCGGCCTTGTATGCAATTTTGGGAGTAGTGCTGTATGTGATGCCCGAACAACTCGCGCCTGTCTTTGCGTGGAAAGTGACCGCCTTTATGACCATGACCATCGGCGGCTGGTGCATCGGCAATGCGTGGATCGCTTATATCAATGCCCGCCGCTGGAAGTGGAATTTGGTGTACACCTCACTGATCTATCTTTGGCTGTTCGGTATTGGTGAATTGATCGTGTTATTCCTCTTCCGTGATAAATTGGTTTTAGTTCATCCGATTGCATGGCTGTATTTTGTCACGCTTCTCGTTAACGTACTCTCTGCTATTGTCGGCGTAGTGGACTACCTCCGCATTCGCCCATCCAACACGCCAGATGGACCGACCATCACCAATCTTCAAAAAATACCCGCAGTTGCTTTCGTCCTCTTCGTTGGGTTTCTTGGGCTGTATGGATTAACCGCGCAGATCGGCGATGTTGGCACGAACGGCGGTATCTTCCCTGAAGTTATGTCGCTCTTCACCCTGCGAAGTTTTGGCGTCTTTTATTTTTCCCTTGCGCTGGGCGTCGTTCCATATTTTTGGAACAACAGCCGCAACGCCATCCTGCATCATTCGGTGGCGGCATTTGCGCTGATCTTCTTCATCACTATTGCTGCTTTTGTGTACTTGCCCCTCTTCAATTTTGCAGAACGCCCAGGCGGTTTGCTTTACTTCATTGTATATCTTGCAGTTGGAATTCCATTGCTATTTGTTTTTAGAAAATATGGAACTGGAACAAGAAGCTAAAAGATTATCATTTCAGATACAATAGAGTCAACATAGGATGGTTCTATTTTTATGACTCGCTGGCTTGACCCTCAACCGATACCAGTCCCCGCCTCTTTCGCGGACCTGAAGCTGCATCCCCTCGTGGAGCAGACTCTCCTTCGACGCGGGATCAACCGTCCCGAAGAAGCAGAGGCGTTTCTACATCCAGATGCGAATCCCCCCGTATCATTTCCTGAAATCGAAAAAGCAGTAGACATCATCCTTCTGGCTATACGCAAACAAGAGAAGATATGTGTCTGGGGTGATTTCGACGTGGATGGGCAAACCTCCACCACCTTGCTTGTGCAAACTCTGCGGGCATTGGGTGCGGATGTTTCATATTACATTCCCATTCGCGGCAAGGAAAGCCACGGCGTTCATATCGAGTCGCTCAAACCGATCCTCGATGGCGGCGTTAAGTTGATCGTCACTTGCGACACGGGCATCACCGCGCACGATGCCATTGACTACGCCAACTCACGCGGCGTGGATGTGGTCGTCACCGATCATCACGACCTTGGCGAAACACTCCCGAATGCAAAAGCAATCGTCAACCCAAAATTGCTGCCAGAGAATCATCCGCTCAAATATTTGGCTGGTGTAGGCGTGGCGTATAAATTGGCGGAAGCGTTGCTAGGTAGTGACGACTTTAGTCGTCAAAATCAAGCGACTGAAGTCGCTACTACACTGCTCGATCTCGTTGCCCTCGGCCTCATTGCTGATGTGGCTTTGCTCAAAGGCGAAACCCGTTCCCTCGCGCAAAAAGGCATTCAAGCTCTGCGAAACACAAACCGCCTCGGCCTGAAAGTGATGGCAGACCTTGCCGGCGCGGCGTTGGATACAGCCACCGAAGAAACCATCGGTTTCACTTTTGCGCCGCGCTTGAATGCGCTTGGCCGCCTGGGTGATGCCAACCCCGCCGTGGAATTGTTGCTCACGCAAGACCCCGCACGTGCAAGAGTCTTGGCCGCGCAGATCGAAGGACTCAATATGCAGCGGCGCATGTTGACCTCGCAAGTCTTTCAAGCGGCAGAAGCGCAACTGAAAGCAACCCCTGCCCTGCTCGAAGAACCTGCCATCGTGCTCGCTCACCCTGATTGGCCCGGCGGCGTGGTGGGCATCGTTGCCAATAAACTTGTCGAGCGATATCACAAGCCCGCCATTCTTTTGAACGAATCCGAAGATGGAATCATGCGCGGCTCGGCTCGCTCCATTGAAGGCTTGCACATCACCGAAGCCATTGCCACACAAAAAAATATTCTGCGCGGATTCGGCGGCCACCCCATGGCAGCAGGCATGGCCTTTGCTTCGGATAAGCTGAACGAATTCCGCCGCGGACTTGGCAAAGCGATCGAAAAGCAGCTTGGCGAAATTGTATTCGAGGAACCCACGCTTCAGATCGACGCCTGGCTTGGTCTGCACGAAATAAACATTTCCCTCGCTGATTCATTGGAGTCGCTTGCCCCATTCGGCGCGGGGAATCCATCTCTCACGCTTGCCTCACGCAATGTGAAATTAAGATCCGTATCCACCATTGGCAAGACCAAAGAACATCTGCGTTTGAACATCGAAGATGAGAACGGAAATGTTCAATCCCTTTTGTGGTGGGGCGGCGCGGGAGAAGAATTGCCCGAAGACGGCACCACATTTGATGTTGCTTATTCCCTGCGAGCCAGTTCCTACCGTGGACAAAAACAGGTCACTCTGCAATTTGAAGAATTTCGAGTGGTTGAAGAAGCGGCAGTTGAAGTTCAGAAAACGAAATTAGAGATCAGAGATTTTCGATTGCAATCGTCTTTGCTAAATCTCCAACCCTCCACCCTCATTTGGGCAGAAGGGCCAGACCGGTCTGTGGGAGTCTCACGCCTTGATTTGAAACAGGCCGATGAACTGACAATTTTCACTACCCCGCCCTCTCCTGCCGAATTGCGAAAGGCTTTGGAAACCGCCAAGCCAAAAATTGTGTATGTCTTTGGGAAACCTCCTGCCGAGCAAAAACCCGATGAATTTCTCACTTATCTGGCGGGGTTGTGCAAATTCGTTCTCAACCAACGCCGAGGAAAGACAACCATCTCCGAACTTGCCGCCGCCTCTGCTGCGCGAGAGAGCGCCATACAAATTGGGCTGGAGTGGCTGGCGGCGGGTGGTCAATTGACCGTGACAATGGAAGATGACCTTGTCACTCTCTCGAAAGAGACGCAGGAAAAAAATCCATACCTGCAGGCAGAATTATTTACGGCCCTGCGCGGGATAGTGAATGAAACTTCAGCCTACCGAAAATATTTTGCAACGGCTGACTTGAATAAAATTTTCCAAACATGAACCCTGAAGTTATTTCCTGGCTGCTCGAAGGTGACCCATCCATACGCTGGCAGGTACAGCGTGATTTGTTGAAATTGTCCCCGACAAAGTACAAACCTGAGCGAAAGAAGACCGCCAAAGAAGGCTGGGGCTTGCGCCTGCTGGGCTTGCAAGATTCAGACGGACGCTGGGGCGGCGGGATGTACGGTCCGAAATTCATTTCCACCACCTACACCATGTTGACCCTGCGCCTGCTGGGTTTGCCGCCGAATAATCCGCAGGCAAAACGGGCTTGCAAATTATTCCTCAATGAAGGCTTTTACACAGACGGGGGAATCAACTTCTTTTCATATTCATGGAAATACAGCGAGACTTGCGTCACGAGCATGATCCTCTCCCTGCTGGCATATTTCCGTTACTCCGATGAGCGGATTCACGCCGTTGCTTCGTTTGTGGTCGGCCAACAAATGTCCGATGGCGGCTGGAACTGTGAATCACCCAAAGGCGCGACCCACTCATCTTTTCACACAACCATATCAGCGTTGGAGGGATTGTACGAGTATGAATGTGCGTTCCCAGAAAAGAAAAAAGAAATCAGCCAAGTCCGCGCACGGGGGCATGAATTCCTACTCAGCCATCACCTGTACAAATCCCACCGATCGGGCAAGGTTTTCGACCCAAAGATGACGACCATGCCTTTCCCGTC
>CAZHOX010000076.1:2577-15139 GCA_964534345.1 uncultured Anaerolinea sp. | reverse complement strand
TTAGCGCATCCTCGCTCATGGAGGAGATAAGCGGCAGGATCATAATTCCCATCACGATACCAGCCGAGAGCATGTTGTAGACCTGAAGCTGTTCCCCGATGATGGATTTCAAAATTGGAGTAATAAAGAGCAGAGCAAAGTAGCCATACACAACGGTTGGAATACCCGCGAGGATTTCCAGAATCGGTTTGAGGATGGAGCGCGCCTTGAAAGATGCATATTCACTCAAGTAGATCGCGGAAGCCAGCCCCAGCGGGAGTGAGATCATGATGGCGATAAAACTGGTCACAAGGGTTGCAGAGACCAGTGCCCAAATGCCATATTGCCCAATACCCGGCTGCCATTTTGTGGTGCCGAGAAATTTTCCAAAGGTCACATCGGGGTTGTTAAAAAAGAGCATGGCTTCCTTGCCCAGTTCGTACACAATGGCGATGGTCACAAAGATGGACAGGATTCCAGCAAGGAAAAGCAAGGCTTGAATGATGCTTTCACCAGCCCTAAGCTTCCTTCTTAGGTCAAATTGGCGAAAGCCCTGTGCTTCCACCGTTTTTAGTTTGAGGGTTTCTTCCTTCATACGCACTCTCTTGTTTGGTGCAGATTTAAAAAAAATGACGATGAAAATAAAGTTATAAATAATTTCAGTAAAAACTTATATACGCGTAAATGGGCTGGCCCCCATTGCAGAGACCAGCCCGATCTATTCTTACTATTTCTTAGTTCCCTGTTGCGGTTTTCCAGGCATCCATGGCAGCCTGAAGGTCAGCTTCGGGAGCAGGGAAGTAACCAACATCAGAGATATTGTCATTGACATTGCTCAGGTAGAAGTAGATAAAAGCAGCAACCTGAGGCTTCTCTTTGAGAATGGTGGCGTCGGAGTACAGGAAGAGCGGACGGGAGATGGGGTAGGAACCGTCATCTACGGTAGCCTGAGAAGGTTCAACACCTTCAACCGCTACAGCCTTCAAAGCGCCGGAATTCTCGGAGAAGTAAGCGAAGCCAAAGTAGCCGATGGCATAGGGGCTGCCTTCCACACCCTGAACGAGGACGTTGTCATCTTCAGAGAACTGAGCACCTTCGAGACCGAGCATGGCTTCTTCACCAGCAGCAACATCAGCCTTGCCTTCTGCATTGAGGTAGAGAGGGGCAACTACAGCTTCGTTGAAGTAATCAAAAGTGCCGCTGTCGGCGCCAGGGCCGTAGACGAGAATAGCTTCAGCGGGGAAGGAAGCATCAACTTCGTTCCATTTGGTGATCTGGCCGGAGAAGATCTTGCCAAGTTGCTCCTTGGTGAGGGTGGTGACGAAATCATTCTCTGCGCTCACAACCACGGTAAGGGCATCGGTACCAACGCGGAAAGCGATGGGAGTGCGGGGAGTGGCGAGGGCAGCGCAAAGTTCAACTTCGCTGTCTTTGATGGCGCGGGAAGCGTTGGCAACATCAATTTCGCCGGTCTTGCAGAAGCGCTCGAAACCAGCGCCTGAACCAATGCTGTCAACGGTGAGGTTGCCGGTGTAGCCTTCGTTGCCGAAGAGTTCAGCCATGCGCTCAGAAAGAGGGAACACGGTGGAGGAACCAGCGGTGATGATGTCACCTTCGACGGCGTCAGGTGCATACATAGCCATTGGGTCTTCGGTTGGGGCGGCGGTCGGCTCGGCGGGAGCTTCGGTAGCTTCAACAACAACTTCGGTGGCAACAGGGGCTTCTGTAGCGGGAGCGCCACAAGCGGCGAGCACAAGGCTCAAAGCCACTACAACAAACAATAATGAACGAACAGTTTTAGTCATTTCTCTATTTCTCCTTTTTTATGTTTACTGTGTGATGTTATCAAGCCGCTCTTAAGGTCAATGGAAGGATTGGTTAACATCTTGTTAAAGTCTTTGACCGTGGACGGTAGACTGTAGCCGTTTTTATCGTCCACAGTCCACTGTCTACGGTCAATCAGATTACAATATCCCCATGAATAAGACACCTTTTTCACTTACTCCTGAATATCGTGACTATGTGTGGGGAGGGGCAAAACTTCGCCCTGAGATTGTGCCCACCGCTGAGGCTTGGGTCATCTACGCAGGCAATCGCATCTCTTCTGGACCTTATGCTGGTCGGACCCTCTCGGACATTTCCCTTGAATTTGGCAGTGATCTGCTCGGCGCCCGCGCCGTAGCACAGACGGGGAATCGCTTTCCTGTTCTGGTCAAAATTTTGGATTGCGCCCAGTGGCTTTCATTACAAGTCCACCCGAATGATGAGCAGGCGCAACAGCTGGAAGGTGAAGGCTTCTTTGGCAAGACCGAAGCCTGGCATGTTTTGGAAACCGAGCCGAACGTAAAACTTGTGGCAGGCATTAAACCAAACACATCTGCCGATGCGTTGACAAATGCAATTCAAAGCAAAAGTGAATCGATTTTGGATCTGGTTCAAATGGTGGAAGTGAAAGCGGGAGATACCTTGTTCATGACCCCGGGAACCATCCACGCGCTTGGGCCAGGAATGCTGATCTATGAAATTCAGCAAACTTCAGATCTGACGTACCGTGTTTACGATTGGGGGCGGCCTGAAACCGAGACGCGCAAACTGCATATTGAGAAAGCCATTGCGGTTTCAAATCCCAATGCTGTCACGTCCGTTTTGCAGGCAGTACAAGCGAATGATGGGGAAGTGAAGACATTGACCCAATGCGAATACTTCAAATTGGAAACTGTTTCAGTGGCAGAGAAAACTATTGGGTTGGATACGAGGGGAGAATCATTTCACGGGTTGACCGTGATCGAGGGGCAGATTCAGGTGTCGGCGGGGGAAGAGGCGTTTGTCCTTAATAAATTTGAAACGCTCCTTATTCCCGCTTGTTGCGGAGCATATCAAATCAAGCCATTAAAAAAGAGTCGAATTTTGAAGGCGAGTGTTTAATCCTGCCATTTCCAGGTGCTGACATCGGAGAGGGCGCGGTAGGCGGTGAGGTCGAGTTGGAGCGGAGAGACGGAGACGTAGCCTTCGGAGAGCGCGCCGACGTCGGTGCCGGATTCGGGGACGCCGGTGGGCGCGTCGCCGCCGATCCAATAATAGGGGCGGTTGCGCGGGTCGGTGCGTTCGTCGAGGCGGCTGTGATAGACGCGCAATCCCTGACGGGTGATGCGAAAGCCTTTGAGTTCATCCTGTTTTAAAAAGGGGATGTTGACGTTGAGCAGAGTTTCGGGGGGCAGCCCATGTTCGATGACGTTTTTCACAGCAATACCTGCGGCGTGTGCCGAGGGGGAAAAATCGATCTGGCCGATGTGACCTTCGGGGACTTCAAGTGAAACCGCTACACCGGGCACGCCAGCGATGACGGCTTCCATCGCAGCGGTGACGGTTCCCGAATAGGTGACATCGTGCCCAAGATTCGCGCCGACATTGATTCCAGAGACGACCAGATCAAATTTTTCTTTGAAGTAGCCGAGTGTGGCGAGGGCAACACAATCGGAGGGTGCGCCGTCGCTGGCGAAGGCTTGTGTGCCGTCTTCCAATCGGAATTCGCGGACACGCAGAGCGCGGTCTAATGTTTTGACATGCCCGCCTCCAGACCAGTTCCTATCCGGTGCCATGATGGTCACGTTTCCAAATTTTTTCATTTCCTGTGCGAGTGCCAGCAAACCCGGCGCGAGAACGCCATCGTCATTTGTTACTAGAATTTGTTTTGTCATTGATGTCCGTTTTGATTTTATGCGGTGAATTTCTGAAAATGCTTATACCAATTTGAGGGGGATTTACAAGGAAGGGATCTCTTGAAAATTTTCAAATTCGTATCGTGCAGAGATTTCTGCCATATCCAACTCTTTGCTGGCATCATCTTTTTTTGACGCGACCAAAGCAGCCCAGATAAAAACTGAAAAAAATACGGCAATTAAGAAATAGGAAATAATGCAATAAAGCGCCATTTTGTGTGCCTTATCTTGTGTTCGTATGTAGTGGCAAGAATATGATGCCGAATATGTGTTGTTTACCCAAATTCCAGTACATATAGGGTAATAACAAAATACATTGCAATACAAAGTAGAACGATCATAGAAACTCCTATCTTACATTCATAACCAGCCGTGAGAATACACTGCTGACATAATTGGTGATCCAGCTCCCCAAAATTCTGGCCGTGCTCCATTCCTTCTGCTTGCGGATCTTGGTTTCTCCGCTTCGCAGCGCGGACCTGAGGTCTGCTGCTGTTTTCCCTTGAAATTCGGTGGCGCCGATACCGATTGCTTCGAGAACGTGTGCGTCGCTGCTGCCTGTTTGGGAAATTCCCAGACTATTGGCGAGGAGGTGTGCATAGTGATTGCTCATGCGGTCTATGGCGGTGCCGTTGTAGGCTTCAATTCCGATTAATGTTTCTGCTACTTCCTTGTTGCGCAGCGCTTTTGTAATAGAAACGGCATTCAGGCTTTTCATTCCCATGCCTCCAGCCATTGGGTGCGGCGCAATGCAAATGCCGCCAAGCTCGCGTACTTTTAGAACAGTTTCGATCAGGGGAAGCCCGGCGCTTACTTTTTCGGTAATGAATAGCGCCAGCAGGTCGCCTTCAGCGGTGGTGATCTCGATGCCGGGGATCACTTCCACCCCGTAGTATGAGGCGAGTTTCATCGCTTCCAATGCGCCACTAATTTCGTCATGGTCGGTGATGGCGATGACATCCAATCCAATTTCTTTTGCGCGCCGTAAAACAGCAGGGACGGTGGCTGTGCCGTCGTAGCTGTGAATTGTGTGCATGTGTAGATCTGCTAGTCCCATAAATACTCCATTTCTTGCCTGTGTAGTTGAAACATCTGAAAAAGTTTCAATGCCAGATGTGATTTTTCTTTTAGTGTACCCAGCGCTTGTTATGAACAGGTCAAGAAATTGTGACAGTATTGTTAACGAATCCACCCGCCTGCCAGGCGGGTGGTGGGGAGAAGAACAAGGAGGAGAAGAATGAAAAATTACGCACGATTTTGTTTCTGCAAAAACTCACGGCGTTTGCGAGTTGCGTCTACGGTAAAGACGGTCAGCAGAGAGACAACCAATGTTGAAATGAATACTTCCATATGCACATCATACCGTAAGACCATTCAGATGCACTTAAGAACTGGTTAACAATTTATAAAGGCGTTTGCAAGGTGTTTTTATTTACTGTTTACTGTCGCCCGAAGGGTTGTATAATGCCTGCACTGATCGGGTGATCAACAACTTGTAAAATAACCGGCGTATTCGCTGGAACCATCCTTCTCTCGGAGAAATGAAATGAACCTATATATTATTCGCCATGCAATTGCTGTTGAGGAAGACCCCTCAGGCGATGATAGCCAAAGAGCGTTAACTGAAAAAGGACGCAAAAAGATGAGGCAGATCGCAAAAGGGCTGCGAATCCTTGGTGTTGAATTTGATATGATCCTTTCAAGCCCGTATATTCGTGCACGCGAAACGGCAGAGATTTTGAACGATGTCTTCAAAATGAAAAAACCACTTGCGTTTAGCGATCATCTGGTGCCTACGGGCGACCCCTCTGCGCTGGCAGCAGAGATAAAAGAAAAATATTCCGTAACCGATCTTGCCATTGTTGGGCACCAACCCCTGCTGACAAATTTCATCAGCTTGCTCACTGCAAAAGGAGCGCATGTGGATGTGGAAATTAAGAAGGGCGGCGTATGCAGGCTCTCTACGGATGACATGCACTTTGCCACCTTACAGTGGCTGTTTACGCCGGGTGTACTGGTTGAGATCAGTGAGGAATAAAATATGCCTGAACCAATTGATCTAACCTCTCCCTTTTTTTATATCAACCGCGAACTCAGCCTGCTCGAATTTCAGCGCCGAGTACTTGAAGAAGCAAGGGACGAAAATAACCCTCTTCTTGAACGATTGAAGTTCATCGCCATCTTTGGTTCCAACATGGATGAATTTTTTATGGTGCGCGTTTCAGGCATTCGCAAACAGGTGGAAGCCGGCATCACCAATGTTTCGTTGGATGGCTTGACCCCGCGCGATGAGCTTGCCGCCATTCGAAAACTGGCACAAGAACTGCTGCATGATGCCGAGCAATATCTGCAACGAAAAATATTGCCGAAATTGGATAAGGAAGGCATTCAGGTTCTCGATTATCACAAACTGACCAAGCAGCAAAAGGAACGCGCTGATAAATATTTCACCGATGTCATTTATCCGGTTCTGACCCCGCTCGCGCTTGATACAGGCCATCCATTTCCTCATATCTCGAACCTGAGTTTGAACCTTGCCATCGTCATCCGCGACAAAAAAGGAAATGAAAAATTTGCCCGCCTCAAAGTACCTGATACTTTGCCGCGTCTGATTCCCATCAAACGTTCTTCTGGCGCCGCTCGCAAAGACGGCACGATTCCGCATAACCATTATTTCGTCTGGATCGAACAACTCATCGCTGAGAATTTGAACGTCCTTTTCCCCGGCATGGAAGTGGTCTCTTCGCATCCCTTCCGCATCGTGCGCGACGCCGATATCGAAATTCAAGAACTCGAAGCAGATGATTTGCTCGAAACCATGCAGCAGAACATTCGCAAACGCAAGTTTGGCTCAGTGGTACAGGTGGCGGTTTATCCATCCATGCCAGAGAGCATCCGTGACCTGCTGGTGGACAATCTCGAAGTTACCCACAATGATATCTATGTATTGCAACACCCGCTTGGCCTTGTGAACTTGTGGCAGTTATATAACAGCGTGGAACGATACGACCTGAAAGACACCCCTTACAAGCCAGGCATTCCCAAACCTCTAAAATTCCTTGCAGAGCCGGGAGATATCTTCGATGCGATCCGCTCAGAAAATATTTTTCTTCACCATCCCTACGACTCCTTCTCCCCAGTCATAGACTTTCTCACCGCCGCTGCCCGTGACCCGAATGTGCTTGCCATCAAACAGACAGTTTATCGTGTAGGTTCCAACGCTCCCGTGGTGGAAGCCCTGCTCGAAGCCGCCGAACGCGGCAAACAGATCGCCGTGCTGGTGGAACTCAAAGCCCGCTTTGACGAAGAGTCAAACATAGGTTGGGCGCGTGCTTTGGAGCAGGAAGGGGTACATGTGGTGTATGGTCTCGTTGGCTTGAAAACCCATTGCAAGATCACTATGGTCGTTCGCAAGGAAGGGGATGGAATTCGCCGTTATTTACACCTTGCAACGGGCAACTACAACGCCGTCACATCCCGCATCTACGAAGACCTTGGCGTTTTCACATGTGACGAAGACATGGGCGCAGATGCCACCGACCTTTTCAACTACCTCACGGGGTATTCCACCAAACAAGATTACAAAAAATTATTGATCGCCCCTGTAAACTTGCGCCAAAAAATTGAAAGCCTCATCCAGCGCGAGGTCGCACATGCTCAGGCAGGCAACCCCGCCCGTCTCATTTTCAAAATGAACTCCCTTGTAGATGATCGTATGATCCAATTGCTGTACCAGGCTTCACAGGCGGGTGTTCAGGTGGATCTATTGGTTCGCGGTATGTGCTGTCTTCGCCCGGGAATTAAAGGCGTTAGTGAAAATATCCGTGTTATCAGCGTGGTGGGGCGCTACCTTGAACATAGCCGTGTCTATTATTTTCAAAATAATGGCAGCGATGAGATCTATCTTGGCAGCGCAGACCTCATGCCTCGCAACCTCAATCATCGGGTTGAAGTCGTTTTCCCTGTCGAAAGCAAAACCCACATCCGTCACCTGCGAGATAAAGTGTTGGAGCGCTATCTCAAAGACAACACCCGCGCCCGCCTGCTAAAACCAGATGGCTCTTACGAACGCATCAAACCTGTGGATGGCGAAAAGCCATTTGATATTCAAAACCATCTTATGGGGTATTAATGACGAAGTCGGGCAGTAACCTGTCCGACTTTTTTATTGCGTGGAGATTTCAAAATAGATCGTGCAGCCCCTGCCTTCTTCGCTCTCTGCCCAAATTTTTCCACCATGCGCTTCCACAATGTGCTTCGAGATCGAAAGCCCAAGCCCTGTGCCTGAACCCGTGCGGGACTTATCCACACGATAGAAGCGCTCAAAGATTCGGGATAAACTCTCCGCCGGAATTCCGCTTCCTGTATCCCGCACAGCGCATCGGGCTCCGCCGACAGTTGACTCTGCTTCGAGAAAGATTTCTCCCCCCGGCTTCGTGAACTTCACCGAGTTATGAATCAGATTCACCAACACCTGCTCCAGACGGGATTTATCCACATTGATCATTGGCAGGTTGTCATCACACATCACTGTTAACTTTAATCCCGCCCGTTCGGCCTGCATCTTCATTCTATCTGCGGCTGAAGATAACAACTTCTTTGGCGAAAGCGGCGCGCGGATAAGCTCCACCTGCCCAGACTCGATGCGCGAAAGGTCTAAAAGCTCCTGCGCCATTTGAGTCAGCGCATCTACTTCAGTGGTGATTCTGCCCAAGAAACGCGGCCCAGCTATCGGGTCGGAAAGAGCGCCGCCTTGCAGGGTTTCCGTCAACGCTTTGAGTGATGCCAGCGGCGTCCGCAGTTCGTGTGACACATTCGAGATAAAGTCACGCCGCACAGTTTCAAGCCTGCGCACTCGGGTGAGGTCCTGTACAAGCAAAAGGCTGCCGCCTTCGTGGGTATCTGGAATTACGATCAATTGTAAAAATTGCCGCCGTATGGGCAGTTCTACTGACTCACTTTGTATTTCCTTTGTTTGCTGGCAGCGCCGCCACGCTTCGATCAGTTGATGGTTGCGGACAACTTCGGCCACGCTATGGTTGAGCGGGTCATTGGTATCAAAAAGTTTTCGCGCCGCGGGATTTGCAAATTGCACCTGCCCGTGTGAATCAGCAATCACCACACCGTCTGTAAGTTGTTCGAGCACGGTGGCAAGGCGGCTCGTTTCAGATTCCAAAGTCGAAAGTTCAAGGTCAAAAACGGCTTTAAGGGATGCGATGGAGTTTGATAAATTTTCAAAGCTTTTCAAGTCGATGGGTAGCCGGTCAGGCTGATTTCGAATGGCGGTTGCATATTCATTCAAGCGCCTTTTTAAATCATAATATCGCCATGCAAACCACACAGCGACAATGAATAATACAGCAGCGGCAACCCAAAGAAATGAATTCACTTCTACCTGTTTTCATCCTTCATAATTCAGCCTTCATCCTTTTCCCTTATCCTTCAAACCGATACCCACCGCCGCGCACCGTCACAATGCGGATGGGGTTTGCGGCATCTTTCTCCACTTTTTGGCGCAGCCAGCGAATGTGTACATCCACTGTGCGGCTGTCACCGATGAAATCCCAACCCCAGACCCGCTCCAACACAAATTCACGCGAGAGCATTTGTCCCTTGTGCTCGGCAAAGAATAAAAGCAGTTCATATTCTTTTGGCTTGAGTTGAATGGGGATGGCGTTTAGAGTCACTTCGCGGCGGGTGAGGTTGATGATGAGGTCATCAAACTTCAGCATTTCGTGTTTTTTCTCTGAGAAATTTCCCTGTCCCATTTCTTCGCGCAAGAGACGGGTGCGCCTTAATTGCGCTTTCACTCTTGCCATTAACTCGCGCATGGAAAAGGGCTTTGTCAAGTAATCATCGGCGCCTACTTCAAGGCCGACGACACGGTCAATTTCATCATCGCGTGCTGTCAGCATGAGAATGGCGGTGGTCATCTCTTTGCGGAGAATGCGCGCCACTTCAAAGCCGTCCATTTCAGGGAGCATAATGTCGAGGACGATCAGATCAGGTTTCAGTTTGCGGGCTGATTCGAGCGCGGAGCGCCCATCTCCCACAGATTCCACTTCATATCCCTCTTTTTTCAGGCTATACACAAGCGTCTCTTGCAGAGACGGTTCATCTTCTACGACAAGAATTTTTTCAGACATGTCAGGGAATATACCATAAAGGGAAAAGCTGTCTGTTAATGGCTTGTTAAAGAAAGAGACCTGCCGCATACAGCAGGTCTCTTTTTCTTATTCGGTTACTGTGAATTCCATGGTCTCATCAAGTGTATTGTTCAGAAAAAGTTCCACTTTGTATTTTCCGGGCTCGAGGCCGCCCTGGCTGACGATCAATCTGATTTCCGGGTCTTTATATTCGTTGATGGTGTTATAAAACTGGCTGTCTGCCAATACACCGGGAACATCTACTGCGCTTACGATAATGCGGACGATATTCTTCCCCAATGGGTCGTTGAGATTAAAGAATATATAGATGGGTTGACCACCCTTGAAATTGGTTTCGGTGAACTTGCCGTCAAAATCAAAGGCGAGGTAAGTGTTGTAAATGTTGATTTCTTCAGTGGGGGTGCTGCTTGCAGTAGGTTGTTCAAGAGTCGGGGCGGATGAGGCTGTAGCAGCTACTACCGTATCTGTGGCTGTGGCTGTCATTTCGGGCGGAGCTTCTACAGTAAAGGTTGCCTGAATTGCAGTTGGAGAAGGCGTAGACTTTGAGGTGCGGTCAAGCATCCAGGGGAGTATGGCTGCCATAACCGTAGCAACAGCACCAATGATCGCAATCACTAAATTTTGATTGATCTGCGCTTTTGGAGAAGGTGTTTCGTTTGATTCTTTTGCCATTTCAGCCGCCTTTTTATCGCAGAATTTTAGTCCAATTAGTCTTTGTGTCAAGCGGGATGTTATGTAATTGCAATCGTTATTTCATTGTAATACTATGAGATGTAAATATCAGTAAAATTATCTTATTCTCGAACGTCTGGAAGAACATGGCTAAAGAATATCACTATACATGGACTTGGGATCTTGAATCTTCTCCAGAAGCGCTTTGGCCTCTGGTCTCAGATACGAACCGCTTTAATCGCGATACGGGGCTGCCACCTATGCAATTGCTTGGCGTCCGTAATGGAGTGAGGCTGGTGAAGTTTAAAGTGCCGGTAGTAAACATTGAATGGGAGGAAGAGCCATTTGAATGGACGTACCCATATCGTTTTGGTGTGCTGCGCCGTTATCGAAAAGGACCGCTCGCAGAAATGCGGGTGGATTGCCGCCTTGAACGGCTTCAGCCTTCCGGCACGCGCATAATCTATGAGACATGGGTGAAACCCAAAAATATTTTGGGGGATATTGGCATTCCGCTCGCGATAGGCTTTGTGAGCGCAAGGAGATTTGGCAGCGCCTTCAAGCAATACGACCGCATCGCTTCAAACGACGGCCCTGCATATTCCATGTCATTGGGCAGGAATCTCTCCCAGGCAGGCCGCAACAAATTCAAGATACTGAATGAACGCTTGTTTTTACAAGGGGTGGATGTTGAGACCCTCGACCATCTTTATGAATATTTACTTCAAGCAGATGATCTTTCCATCCAGCGCATGAAACCCTACGCGCTTGCAGATGGCTGGGGACTTTCTCGCCGCAATGTGTTGGAAACATTTTTGCGTGCTACGCGCGAGGGTATGTTGGATATGTATTGGGAGTTGCTTTGCCCTGAATGCCGTGGAGTAGCGGAAGGGCATCAGCATCTTGGTGATGTGTCTGGGACGGCTCATTGCAATACCTGCCGGATTGAATTTAATGCGACGTTTGACCATAACGTGGAAGTGATCTTCCGCCCTAATCCTTCCATCCGTGCGGTGGATGCAAGCGTGGAGTTTTGCGTAGGCAGCCCGCAGCGTCAGCCGCATATTATTTTTTCTTTGATCGTCCCACCGCGCGAAGAATTACCGCTTTCCACCATGCTGAATGAAGGCCGTTATGTTCTGCGTACATCCGATCTGCCAGGTTCACAGCTTTTGCTGGCATCCAAAAACGGAATGGAAAAAATGGATTTTCGGGCAAGTTCTTTTGGCTGGGGTACAACCCTGGCAGAACTTAGCCTCGCGCCTTACATTCGCCTGATCAACGAAACAGATCAACCTCAAACTTTTGAAATGGAGCGTACGGCCTGGTCTGACCAAGCCGCCACCGCAGCAGATGTGACCGTCTTGCAGGTCTTCCGTGACCTGTTCTCCAGTGAAGTCCTTCGCCCTGGTGAGGAAATTTCTGTAGGTTCAACTACCCTGATGTTCACAGACTTGCGCAACTCCACCCGGCTTTATCGTGAGATCGGGGATGCTCCAGCCTTTGGGCGTGTGCGCGAACATTTTGAGATTTTGGAACAAGCCATCGCTGAAGAGGGCGGCTCCATTGTGAAGACGATGGGTGATTCGGTCATGGCTGCGTTTCGCAACCCTGTATCAGCGGTGAAAGCGATCTGGTCGGTACAGAGTCAATTGTCAGTGCAGGGAGAACCGCCGCTCTCCATCAAAGCGGGTATTCATTACGGGCCGTGCATCGTTGTCAACCTGAATGACCGGCTGGATTATTTCGGCTCCACGGTGAACATTGCGGCGCGTCTCTCCCATTTTTCACAAGGTGGAGAAGTGATTCTCTCTGAGCCAATTCGTAACGACCCTGAAGTCATTGCATTTTTAGAGAGAACCGCTGCGCCAAATTCGGTGAGCCGTTTTCAGTCTGAAATTCGCGGCTTTGATTCATCGATGGAGTTATGGAAGATCAGGATGTAACTCGAAACAAAAAGACACGGAGATTTTTTCTCCGTGTCTTTTTGTTCAAAATTATTGAGTTGGTTTCTTTGACTTTCGT
>CAZHOX010000076.1:0-2477 GCA_964534345.1 uncultured Anaerolinea sp. | reverse complement strand
GGTTTCTTTGACTTTCGTGTGAATAATTTGAAGAGCAGCCAAAGAAGGAAAACAGGCGGTGCGAGGATGGGAACAAGCACAACCAGAATCCAGATCAGCAGGTCAATAATGCCTTGATAGGCGCGGGTCAAAGTTCCAGAGGCATTCTCAAATGTCTTGCCGGGTTCCCAGACATGCGGCTGTGGGGTAGGGGTAGGTGTGGGCAGAATTTCAGGAAGTACAGGTTCAAAATTGATCGTGATCGTAGAATAGGAAGAACGATCTTGCAGATAATTCATCTGTCCTTTGATCTGTTCGATCTGCGCTTCCACGTTGGAAAGCTCCTGATTGATGCGCAGAGCTTCATCTACATTTTTTGATTGCTCAAGGAATGACTTGATGCGGTCACGCGTGGCTTCAAGGTTGGTGAGCTGCGATTGCAGATCCACGAACTGGTCGGTCACATCTTCGCCAGATGCAGTCTCGTCCAGCACTTGCACAGCCAGCCCGCGCAAACGGCTGAGGGTGTGCTCAAATTGCTGAACCGGTATGCCCAGTGTGATGGTTGCATATTTATAATTTTTGCCATCATAATACGCTTGGTACCACACCCGCGAACTGACGATATATCCGCCGGCATCGCCCACCACCTGAGTGGCGCGGTCAATGGCAATGTCTGAATCTTCGACAAGCAGTCTGATATCCCCATTTTTGATGATCATGTGATTGGATGCAGCAACTGGAACTTCTGCGCCAGTATTTACAACAGCGCTTTCAGGCAAGGCAGAGGCTCCCTCAGCTTCTTGCCTTGCAGCATCTTCCGCTGCGGCTGGCGCTTCCATGGCAGGGAGAGCTTCTTCAAAAGCCATGGCTGGGGCTTCGGTGGCAGCAGGGGCTCCACCTGCACATGCGCTAAGAATCAGCGCACCTAACAAAACGAACAAAGCTATTATTCTGACATGCAATTTCATTTCATCCTCCAGTTTGATATGGTATTTCGGCGTTACATATCAGACGAAGAGGATGATGAAAAGTTCCCCCTCGCTTCTTTTCTGGACTTTGAATTGGTTGCTGTTTCGAGATGCATTTCCTCCCCTTTACTTTTGCCGCCTACATGCTGAAATTATTTCTTCTCTTCAATCACCACAACAGAGGTATTCTTCCAGCCTTCGCTATGTGAGTACACCACGAACTCCGCCAGTTCACGCGGCAGGACATTCTTTTTCAATACTTCATCCATCGGCATCCACAGTGGAAGGTACGTCCCATACTTGGGATCATATTCTCCGTATTCTTCGCCTGTGCCTGTGCCAAATTCCCCGGCAACGTGTTGAACAAGAAAATAAACTTGTTTGCCTGAAGGGCGGGTAAGTTCAGCTGCTTTTTGTTTAATTTCAACCGTAATTCCCAGTTCTTCGTATGCCTCACGAATGGCGGCTTGCTCTTCGCTTTCGCCTTCGTCCATGCCGCCGCCTGGAAAGATGAAATAATGCAACCCTCCGCGATGCCGTTCGATCAGCGCAAGGTTGTCACCTTCGATCAGGATGATGCCCGCGCGATTTCTCATGAGAGCATGGCTCTTGTCTTGTCCACATCATCATGGATCTGTTTGATGAGCGCATCCACAGATGTGTAGCGGATCTCATCTCGCAGGCGGGTAACGAATTCCAATTGCATCGTCTCGCCGTAAATATCGCGGTCAAAGTCCAGCAGGTAGGCTTCCAAACTTGGGATTTGCCGTTCAGGGGTGAAGGTTGGGTTAAGGCCAATGTTGGTGGCGGCCATGAATTTCTTGTTGCCCAAATGCGCCCAGCAGGCATAGATTCCGTTGGGCGGCATAACTTTGCCTTTGGGGTAATTCACATTTGCGGTGGGAAAGTTGATGGTCTTCCCGCGCCCTTCGCCGTGAATGACTTCTCCGCCAAGCTGATAGCGATACCCAAGAAGTTTGGATGCTTCGCTGATGTTTCCGGTTGAAATCAATTTGCGTATTTCGGTGGATGAGATCACGCCGCTTTCATCGCTGAGAGCTGATACTACTTCGACGGAGTAATCCAAATCCTGGCCGATCTCTTTCAGGCGGGCGGCATTGCCTTCGCGTCCCTTGCCCAATGCAAAGTCATAGCCGATGAGCAGGTGGGTGAGGCCAAGACTCTTTTTCAGAGTGGTCATATATTCCAGAGCAGTAGCAGCTGACAGGTTAGGGGTGAAGCGCTGGGTGATGACCACATCCACGCCAAGTGCGGCAAGCAGATTCGCGCGTTCGTCTGGCGTGGTCAAACATCGAATCTCCCTGCCGGTTAAGACGGTGGCCGGGTGCGGATCAAAAGTCAACACAACGGCGGGAGCGTGGTGTGCGTGCGCGTCACTGACAAGTTTGGTGATGATCTCACGATGCCCGCGATGGACGCCGTCAAAGACGCCAATGGTGAGCCAGGAGTTTTGGAAGGATGCTGCTTCGAGGGAATGATAATGTTGCATAGTATAAAAAAGCCGCC
>CAZHOX010000075.1:0-15175 GCA_964534345.1 uncultured Anaerolinea sp. | reverse complement strand
CCCAACCCACAAAAAGTGTGAGCAGGTTATCAGAAACAACGAGTGTGTACATACCAAAAGCGAACAGACCGATAAACGCAAAGAAGCGCGAGTACATTGGCTCAATGGACGGTACAACATGCTTGTGTCCGTGCTCTTCCACAGTTGCGCCATGGGGTGGAAGTCCCTTGTGATCATGGTCTCCAGCGGGTTGACCGTAGTTATGGTACCCAACGCTGTAGATGAAGATCATCAACACTGTCCAGCCAACGAAGAACAAGACCGCGGCGGAGAGCGGGTCGATCAACACACCGACCTTCAGCCAGGTCTCGCCTGTCGGCAGCCAGTTGACCGCAGAAGCAAATGGATGTTCCCCAAAGTGCTCGGTCTTGACCGCGTTCCAAAAAACGATCATGGCGCCCAACCAGGAGAGGAAGGCCGCGCTGATTGCCACCGTATGGCTTAGAGCCTTGTTCTTATTCGTGAACAACACAATAAGAGCAAAAGCTAAAAGGGGTGGCAAGGGAATTAGCCAAACTAAACTTGCTACAGATTCATGAGTCATGCGTCCCTACCACTTCAACAAATCGAGTTCATCTGCAACCACAGTATTGCGCCTGCGGTACACAGAAATGACCAAAGCCAAACCTACAGAAACTTCGGCAGCGGCGACCGCAAACACGATGATGGCAAAAACCTGCCCAGCCATCGTGGAAACGTCGCCATAGCGCCAGAAAGAAACGAGGTTGATATTGACCGCATTGAGCATCAATTCAACGCCAAGCAAGATCGCAACTGCGTTCCTGCGCACCAGCACGCCGAACAAACCAATGCCAAATAAAGCCGCCGCAAGAATGAGATACCAGGAAAGAGGGATCATCTGCGCCTCCTACTTTTTATTGAACGCGACATACACCGCGCCGACCAAAGCCGCCAACAAAAGGACAGAAGCAACTTCAAACGGCAGGACGTACGCAGCGGGCGAAGTCAATTGATCGCCAAGTTGACTGATCGCATCGAAACCAGACGGGACGGCTGCCGCAGTCTTCGAGAAACCGCTCCAACCCTGAAGCGTAAAAACGAGTCCCGCAAAGGTCAACACGGCTACAAGAGCACCAGCCCACCAATTCTTATTCGTCTGGGAAGTGTTATCGCGCAAGTCCTTGCGGGTGAGCATCACCGCGAAGATGAAGAGGATGGCAATCGCACCGATGTACACCACCACCTGCACCACCGCCATAAAACCTGCATTCAACAACGCATAAATGACTGCCACCCCAAACAGGGTGGAAACCAGCCAAAGCGCTGCATGGATCAAGTTGCGCGTCGTCACCACCATCAGCGCAGAGCCGAGAGTGAAGAGGGCAACGATCAGGAAAATAATTTGTGTACCAGTCATGTCACATCATCCCAATTAATGATGGGCCTCCACTACAGTCTTCGGACCTTCCACACGTTCACGTTCCTTGCGTGCTACAGAGCGCGCGATCTCCAGCGCGATCCAGCCGACCACTACGTTAGACAGGAACATGCCTGTGACGTAGAGCCAGCTATCAGCGCCGCGCAGAAGCGTATTCATCAACGCGGTTACCAGCAAAAGAGCAAAGGAAAGCGGGGTAAGGAATTTCCAGTTGAAACCAAGCATCTGATCGATTCGGATGCGCATCATGGTGTACTTGACCCACATGATGACCCAGTAACCGACCATGGCTTTGATGACCAAAATAAGGATGGCAAGGAACGGGCTGACCTGCTCCAAGCCGAAGAAGCGATACCCGCCAAAGAACAGAATGGACCAGAAACCGCCGAAGGTGAAAGCGTGCAGCAATTCGCCCGCGTAGAACATGCCGAACTTCATGCCAGAATATTCAATATTGAAACCAGCCACCAACTCGGATTCGCCTTCCGCGAGATCGAAGGGAGCACGGCCCAACTCAGCGATCGCGGCAATCAGGAAGATCAACGCGCCGAGCGGAGAAATTAAGAAGTACCAAACATTCTGTGATTGAATGATGGCATTCATATTCATCGAGCTTGCAAAAATAGTGGGGATCATCAACATGGCAAGCATGGGCACTTCAAACGCCACCATCACAGCCACCTGACGGAAACCACCGATCATCGCGAATTTGTTGTTCGATGACCAGCCCGCCATAATAATGGAGAGGGTACCGATCGCGCCTGCCGCAATCAAGAAGAGCACGCCCACATTCAGATCCACACCCAACATGACAGGGGCCAATGGCACTACCGCCCACAGGATGAGCACAGACATCATCGAAAGAATCGGCGCAAGGTTGTAAACCACCTTGTCGGCTCCATCGGGGGTTGTGTCTTCCTTAATAATGAGCTTGATAATGTCTGCAAACGGCTGAATTAAACCGAAAGGTCCCAAACGGTTGGGGCCAATGCGATCCTGGAAGCGAGCCACCACTTTACGCTCGATCCACACCAGGAAGATATCCAGCACCATCAACAAGGTGATGAGCAGAAATACGCCGAGGAAGACCACAAGCACATGAGCAAGGACAGCATCCATGCCCCAGCCCGTGAAGATTCCTTCCAGCCATGTTGCGGCGACCTTTAGAGGATCATTCCAAAAATTCATAAATCACTCCTATTTTCCTCTCCCCTACTCTTTGGCGAGTCCGAGGGTTTTCCTTATTACACAAAGAAAAGGCTGAAAGGATAACTCCAATCAGCCTTCTCTTCTATTTACTTGAAAACTATACCCATTCCAACATTCCCTTGCGCCATGTATAAACCAGGCCGACAACAAGGATGGTCACAAAAATAATACCTTCAATAACAGCATACAAGCCCAATTGTCCCAGCCTTACAGCCCACGGGAAAAGAAAAACTGCTTCCACATCAAAGACGAGGAAGACCAACGCAAAAATATAATACTGCGCCTTGAATTGAATCCAAGCCTCACCGACTGGTTCAATTCCGCATTCATAAGTTGATTGTTTAATGGGGTTTGGTTTTTTCGGCCCAAAAATAAAGCCTGCTGCGATCGCGCCAATGGGGATGATCAACCCAACAACAATAAACAAAGCTACATACAACCACTCGTTCATTTACTCACTCCGTCGTGAAAAATATTACAACAAGTGTGCAAATTGTACCATAGAGAACAAACGGCCTCCCTGTAAAGCATGTCAATTTTTTAGGTGATATTCGTCATATTTTCCCCGTTTTCATCTTCATTTGGAACAGAATAATTTACCCAAATAGCGATTATTTTTTCTTCCGTCTCTTAAACAAAAACTTGATGATATCCTCTAAAAAAGGAAATCCGACTATGCCGCCAATGACAGAACCCACCACACCGGATGTCCTCGCCACATTGACGGAGAACCCAAAGAAATCCACCGCCTCGATCTCTACGACTTGAGCTGATACTGCCATTCGGCTTTCTTCTCCGCTGATGCGGTCTACAAACACCAAATGCAGCCAGACCGTGCCGCGATACACCCCAGTCTCTTGCGGACGGATGCTCCAGAAAAATTTCACCGATTGCCCAGGTGTCATTGGCTCAAATATTGCACCGGCAGGCTGCACATCCATACCTGCCATATCAATGCGGGCTTCTGCTGTAACCATGTGGGTTTCATATAAGTTGGGAATCTGAATGGTTTCGCCGGTGACAACATTCCCCTCTACCAATGCCGTAGGCGTGATATTGCCTTGTTCATCCACTTCAAGCGTCAGGCGGATGACATCACTTTCCACGCCTGCTTTCATCTTTGGTGGATATTCCAGTGTGAGACGGCGTGTCTCTGGGATGGCAGGCGATGGAGATTCAGGTTCTCCGGGTGTTTCTTCTGAGGTAGATTGTGTGGCTGCGGGTGCTATGGAAGTGAGTGATGGCTCATTGTTGGAGGGTTGTGGCGCAGCAAAAGTCCCGCCACATGCAAGGGCGATAATGAGAATCGTCAGTGCTGCGGTGAGGAGGAAAATGCTGCGGGGGGGGAAATGCTTGTTGGTCACGAGACAGGTGTTAGGGCGAAATGAAGCGAGGTGGGAGTTGGGAGCTGCATCTCTGCAGGCGGGACGTCCCTGTCGATCACTTCACGAGGGTTGGGGGCATATCCCCAAAGTAAAAGGGATATGGAAATTCCAAGAATAAGGATGGCAAAAAATAGCCGAACTTTTTTGTTCATCGAGATACTTCTTCAACCTCAATGTACCATTTGACGCGGGTGCCGACGCGGTCACGCAATTGCCAGGCGATGGGCTTTGGCATTTCTTCAAAAGTTTTTTGAATGGCTTGCACCCGACTCATGATGAGATCACGCTCAGATTCGGAGAGGTTTATATCTTTTTCATGAACGATATCAACCACGCGTCCCAAATTGATGGATGTGGTTTTGTACAAGCCCCAATCCTGGCTGCATAGTTGGGCGATGATTTTCAGGTTGATGGTTTCGTTGTCACTGCTGCCAGTTTCATTATTCAACAAAACAGACGTAATATCAAGCGCATCTTTGCGGTTGAGTTCAACGATCTGCGCTTTGGACAAAAACAGTTCTGCCAGCGGAATGGTGACAGGGTCGGCGGTAAGGCGTGTTTCGAGGGGAATCTTGTGGCACATTTCAAAGTCACCGACGAAGATATCGATCTTCATTTCGGTGGTCTCATGATAATAGATCTGCCGCTGGTCGCCGTTCATGATGTTGAATTTTTTGTTTGGCTGATACCCAACTTCGGGCATGAAGGCTTCAAAAACGCGGCGTTGTTTGGACGCAACTACAAAATCCAGATCGGCGAACTCGCGCACAAAAAGCGGATGATTGGTTTTGTTGTGCGCCTGCACAGCCAACCCGCCGATGGCGCGCAGTTGAATATTTTTTGCTTCCGCCGCCTTGATGATGCGGTGCATTTCATTGAATATCTCGCTCTGATTCGTTTCCATTTACGATGCCTGTACATCTTTCAGCCAGAGGGGGAAGTCTGCTGAATCCATTTTTTCTACTGCCCTGCCCCAGCGTTCGATGGCCCATCCCCAAAAGTCAAAATCGATCGTGGATATTTTTGCTTGAATGGCGGCCCACAATCCCCAGCCTACATCGGACATGACCATGTTTAATTTCATGCGCGCGATCAGGTCAGGTGTGGCGCGGCCAAAATATGCGGTGCAGACTTCGGCGATCTGTTCGTCGTTGAATTGCATTTCCTGACAGGTATTTCCAAGCTCAAAGGTTGGGTCGTTGTTGCCGCTGTATTCGTAGTCGATGAGCCAGAGTTGTTTGCCATCGTCAATGTAATTTTCGGCGAGCAGGTCGTTATTGCATGGGACAGTTGCCAGCGGTTTCACAGACATGGCTTTTTCGATCTGCGTAACGGTGTGAAGCCTGTCCAGATAGCCTTCGGGAGTTTTGATATCCCGTTCTTTGCAGAGGTTAAGATAATACTCGGTGAGGCGGAACATGTTGAAGTCCGTTAAGAAGCGCTCGCCAGAGTGAAGCTGCTTGATGGATTGCGCCATGCGTGTCGGCATTCCACTCTCGTTCAGAGATTCCTTCGACATGGTCTTGCCTTCGAGAAATTTTAAGACCATCACACTGTGTTCGGGAAAGTGACGGATGATCTCAGGTGCTACACCCGCGTTGGCTGCGGCTCTGCTGTTGTGATATTCGTTGTGGCGGTCAATGGCTAATAATTCTGTGCCTTCGCCGGGGACACGGATAAAAAATGGCTTTCCATTTACGGTCACTTTATAGTTCGTGTTCGTCAACCCACCCGAAAGATGCTGGATCTGCACATCCCCGCTTTTCCACTCTTCCACTTTTTCAACGACTTCTTCAATTACTGACATACGCCGCTCTCCCAAAAAAACAATAGGTGACAGTCACCATAATGGTGACTGTCACCTTAATATCACATTACTATTCTACAGGAATTTCGGTCTGGACTTTGTCCATATCGATACCGCCTTTTTTGCGGTAAGACTTGAATCCATAATAGATGGCTGCGGACAAACCGTAACACACCAACAAGAACACAATGGAATTTGTATTCTTGAAGCTGATGCCATACAAGCCTGCGCCTTCGCCACCTGTGTTGAGCCATGGGTCAAAGAACCACTCCACGAGAAGGAAGCCGAGGAAACTGGCGAAGATGACGCCAGCCACGGTGATAAGCGGAATACCGAAGACCTTCATCTGAGCAATCGGTGAAGCCTCGAAGAGTTCCTTCTTTTTATATGGAAGGACAATGGCCGCAATCGCTGTACCGAAGTACATGATGGCAATGGCTTGTGTAGCTGCCAGAGTAATGGAAATGAAGCCGCCCACATTGTAGGCATACATGTAGGAAACGATGACGGCGGGAATCACCATCAACAACATGGCGTTGACAGGGGTGCCGCGGTCGTTCAATTCCGCAACTTTTTCGGGGAGCAGGCGGTCAAAGGCGGCCGCGAACACCACACGGGTCGAGGAGAGGAACAAAGTCCCAGCCCAACCGAACCACCAGAAGCTCATCAACACCATCACAATAAGTTGAAGGACACGGCTATTTGTGAGGAAAGTGGCGAGCATGGCAGGATACGGCCAGACAGGAAGCGGAGGAACATCTGTGACGTAGCCCCAGTAATAGTTCCACCAGGAGCCATTAGCCTGCATGTAAAAGTCCCAGCCGATGGTCTTTGCAACACCTGTGAAAAAGAGGATGCCAAGCACGGTCACTGAGCCGAGCGCCCAAGCCATGCCTGAGAAATTGCGCTTGTAATCTGTTGCGCCGCGGACTTCACCATACAAGGTTGCGCCCCAGTTCGGCCACAAATTGAAGAAGACCAGCCACGGAAGCGTAACAAAGATCAAGCTGATGGAACCACCCGAAAGCGGAGTGCTTGCGCCAGCATCTGTGCCTGTTTGGACGGTCGCATCATACACACCGGCTTGCGACCCAAAAATGGCAGCCGCATTGGATTCAAAGCCAGCCTTGAACTTCTCAGGAGTGCCCGTGAACAAAAGAACGATGACGATCAACAATCCCAACCCGCCCGCGTAGAAGGAGAATTTCTGAATGCGCGCATAGGTCTTCATGCCGAGGAAGATCACGAGGGAGACAAAACCAAGGGTGATGAGCGAGCTGACGAACAAGGGTGTGCCCGTACCTGCAAACCACACAGCCGCATCTTTCATACCAAGCACGCCCATAATGGGAACCAACACCACCTGACGGAACATATCGCCGTACACAGGAGTCCACAACCAGAGAGTGAACCACCAGCCTGTAATGGCGAGAATGAAACCAACGCCGCCGCCGAAGATACGCGTCATCCAGACGTAATCACCGCCTGAACGGGGCATGACGGAAATCAACGAAGCATAGACGATGATCTCAAAAACCAAAAAGACCGCGCTCACGATCAGCGCGTTGATCATGCCGCCGCCAAAATAATACATCTGGCTGAAAGCATAGAACCCCAATGTCACAAAATTGATGGAAAAGAACGCATAAATAAATGCGTCGAAGACTGACCACGAACGTACCATGCCAGTCGCCTTACGGACAAACAAGTTGCTCATAATTCTCTCCTCTTTTGGTTTATTAAGTAGGGGCATACCCCTACGATTAACCTGTTGTCAAAACGTAATTCTCGATCTTGTTCTTTCCTAAACTTACAATGGCTCCGAGTAGAGTACCCTGTTCATACATCGAACCGGGGTTGATACAAAGTGTTTTTCCAATACGTGTTGAGCCGCGGCCTTCGTGAATGTGTCCATGCAGCGTAACCAACGGCTGAACTTTTTCAATGGCAGCCCGCAGCGCCTTCGAGCCGACAGGAATCATCGAATTGCCAGCCAACACAGGACGCAAATCCTTATCCAATTCAGGCGCTTCATCCAAACCTGATTTATATGGAGGCACATGGATATTGAAGATGGAATTCCGCGGATCTTTCAACTGCGAGATCATCGCCTCATACCTAACTGCAAGCTGATCCTCGTTCTCTTCACGGTGCGTCGCCCAGGGTGTGATATTGCTCCAACCCGAAGCGATCATCTCATGCCCATCCAGCGAAGAGACCTTGCCTTCCACCAACAACACATGCTTGCTTGAACGGATGATGTCGTCCACTTCATCCATGTCATCGTTGCCAGGCGAGCAATAAACCTTCATACCTGTGCCTTCCAGCTTTTTATCCGCCAAATCCATCCATTGCTGAACGACCTTGAGAACTTCCTGCAAAAATATCTTGCTCACACGCTCAGGGTCTTTCTCCAACTCGGCAATTTCGTCTGGATTAGTCATGTATGGATAATAGCCACGGCTACGGACACGCTTCTTCATGTCCGTCAACTCGTCTTCACTTGTTATGTTAAACACCTGTTCCAGCAAAGTGACACGGTAATTTTGCCCACCCTCGTGTATAAACGGGATAACCGCCTTTCCCGTCATATCGCCGCCGAGTACCAGTTGGTCAGCGCCGTAGAACTTCCCCGCATTCAAAAACTTGCTCCAACAAATATCCGACCCGTGAATGTCTGTAGCAAAGAAAATTGTAGTCACATGCAAATCCTTAATTTTGGGATAACTTGCAGAGGTGTTGCGGAATTGAATTCGCCAATTATACTCCCCGCAAAATAGAATGCAACTGTTTTGTTAATCAGCTCGTGATTTTATGTACAGCCTCTTTCGATGATAAAAAAATCGCCCGTCTCACGACGGGCTTTACCAAGGAGGAAGAACGTGAAAAAGCGTTATCTTTTCACTTCAAATGAATTCATCAGGAGGTATTGCAAGTAGGCTGCTCGTTCCTGTTGCTGCAGCAGGAACGCAACCAGCAATTCGAGAACTATTAATAAAAGATACATCATCCTCAACAAATGCCTCAACCTTCCAAATTCATTTGATATGGAAAGTATAAACAAGAGTAATTAAACTTATATTGTGATGATGTTAATAGCTATTTAAACTTTTAAGCGGCACCAAGAAATTAAATCTCAACAAATCTACATGCGTAAGTCCTATTTCAACTAACGGTTCAAAGCCTGCCGTAACGCATCAATATTCTTTTTCTTTTGTTCGTCACGCAGCATACGGGCAGAAGTGGAAAAGTATCGGTGACCTTCAACAAAATTGATCTGACTTGTGAGCCACACTTCATCGCTAAATTCCCGGCCAAAGTTCGCCAACTCTTTGCGCAAGGCAATATTTCGCGCAAAAAAATCTTCGCGCCCTAGCACATCCAAATCTGCATCTGATAAAAGCTGCTCAAACTTAGACTTAGGGTTTTGAGGAACAATCGTCGCAAGAATAGCACCTTCCACGATCTTGATCTGATCGGGTGTGTAGTGATAGTTTGGTAACTCTTTTTGAGCAATCTCAACACTAATCAACTCATGATTTGCAGACTGCACAATAAACCCCAGATCATGAAACCAGGCGGCTGTAAGTAAAAGGGTCAGGCTTTCTCCTTGAACCCCTTCCATATCAGCAAGTCGCTTAACTGCCGGAACAACATCATCACGCGTGTGTTCGATCCCATGATACAGAAGATGTGGAGAAAGTTCATTCTCCAATCGCGCAAGTACATATTGCACTGCCCGCTCAAAATCCATATTTTCCACCTTTCTATTCGCCATAAGACATTATGAGCAATTAACCGAATAAATCTTAACAGGGATCGTTTTTCCCTTAAACAGTTCTTCACCCAAAGGTTCTACTTGCAAAGAAAGGTCCAATTCTTTACAAGTAGCTTCATCAATGATCAGCCGTTTCTTTACCACTTTGGTATGCGATTCCAACCTGGCGCTGAGATTAACAATATCACCCACACATAAGTATGTAGCACGAGATTTCACCCCAGCATATCCAGCCACTACTCTGCCTGTGGCAATACCAACCCCTACTTCGATCTTCTGACCATTTTTCACAGTCTGCATGCTGTTATAAGCATCCAGTTTTTTATAAATATCCAGAGCGCTATTAACGGCACGCTGGGCATGGTCTGGGTAAAAGACAGGCGCGCCAAAGAAAGACATCAACCCATCCCCCTGCATTTGATTTACATTACCGCCATGATCTTGAACAGTTTCGATCACGATCTCATAATAACGGTTGATCAATTCGATTACATCAGCGGGGTCATTGGCTTCAGTAATAGTTGTAAAATTGCGAATATCACAGAACATTGAAGTGATAACGGTATGCTTGCCGCCCAACGAAAACCCCTCCCGCATCAAGTGGTCTGCCACCTCTTTATCGGCGAAGGTACGAATAAATCCACGATGCTCATCACGAAGTCGTTTTCGTTCCAGACAAGTTGAGATGCGCGCACGTAACAATACCGGCTCAAATGGCTTGGGAAGATAATCTTCTGCCCCTTTTTCAATCCCACGCACCACACTCTTAAGGTCGGCCATGGCAGAAATGATGATGACTGGAATATCGCGTATTGCCGGGTCTGGATCTGTTTTCATACGCTCCAGTGTTGAAAACCCATCCATGATTGGCATCATAATATCCAACAAGACTAAGTCTGGAGACTCTGCCTGCACCTTTTCCAAAGCTTCCACCCCATTGCTGGCGGTGATGATCTCATAATCCAACTCTTCAAGTTCTTGCTGAAGATAATCAACATTAAAAGGTTCATCGTCAACTACTAAAATCTTTGCATTGGGAATTGCCAGTTCTTTTTGATGTGTATTTTTCATGTCAATATCCAACTTGCCAGTTGACCCGATTTTAGAAAGCCGGATTATAAACTGATACCAATATACTTTCTCTCCCCTGTTTGAACTATTCATACAATTCAGAAATATAAGGTATATTTAGGCGAATTACTCACGTCAACTTAAGAGGAGAGGTAAGCATGACACTGTTGGAGTTAAAGTCCACACAGCAGACGGGACGCGTACCTGTCACAATAATAAAAACAAAGGGTGGCATCGACGGAAGTAATTATCAACAATTCCAAACTGAGATTCAATATACTGTAGAAGCGGGACACGCTATTTGTAACTAGACTTCAGCCAGTCAACTTATACGAGCAACAATGGGTTAAGAGCATTGAATGTAACAACTGATCTGATCAACTCACATTGAACAGCCCCACGACCTGCATACCAAAAAGCCCAACGGATAGCACTCTCTTTACGAAATTTTCCAAAGGAGCGGCACCTTGACTTCTGCAAAAGAAAAGTTTTTCTCGCTGAACACCCTCGGAACCAATATCTTTGCTGCTCTTTTCTTGGCGTTGTTTGAAGTTATTTTTGTGGTCTCTTTTGCCGCATTGATCTACTCAGGCGAACTCTCTGGGTATGTTTCGCAAGCGATCGGTTTTATTCTCTTTGGCGATGCCGTACTATGCCTTGTAGTTGCGCTGCTCAGTTCCAATTCGGGCAGCATAGCCATTGAACAGGATGTCTCTGGCGCAATGCTAAGTGTGGCGGCGATCAGCATCATGGCAGCATTGGCAGGTTCTGTACAAACCCAATTTGCCACGGTCACCATGATGATCGTTCTCACCAGCCTACTCACCGGCGTTACTCTGCTTGTGCTTGGGTATTTCAAACTGGGCGGGCTTATACGCTTTCTGCCGTATCCTGTCATTGGCGGCTTCCTTGCCGGAACAGGCTGGTTCCTTATCGAAGGCGGAATTGGGTTGATGACCAACGACACCCCAATGGGATTGGCTTGGTTTCAACCCGATCTTTTGGCGCTCTGGCTGCCAGGGCTTGTACTGGCAATTCTCATGTACTGGGCAACTCAAAAAAGCGACAAGCCTTATATCATCCCGGCGTTCATTCTCTTCGCCTCTCTTGCATTTTACGGAATGATTTGGGGAACGGGTCTCTCCATCGAACAGTTACGTGCTACAGGATGGCTGTTGAACCCCATTCACTCCACCGGCGCATGGCAATTCGCCCTCACCTCCAATCTGCTCTCACAAGTAGATTGGAGTGTTTTATTAAGAACCATCCCAGCGATCATCCCCATTATTGTCATGGTTGCCATAGACCTGCTGCTGAATTCCAGCGCCATGGAATTGGTAACCAAAAAAGATATTGACCTCAACCGTGAATTGATCGCTGCAGGATTTGGAAATCTCGCCTCTGGCCTAACGGGTGGGCTGGTCGGGTTTCAAGATATCAGTTTTTCCACGCTGAATCATTCTCTGACAGGCGGCAAACGCCTGGTTGGAATCATAATTGCCGTTGCTCTCTTTCTCGTTATTTTTATTGGCACATCCACCATTCTGCTCATTCCAAAATTTGTCTTCGGTTCGGCACTCATCCTGCTGGGAATTCAACTGGTAGGCGAATGGATCTACGAAGCATGGTTCAAATTTTCGCGCAGTGATTTTTCCGTCATCATCCTGATCTTGCTGGTGGTAGTCTTTAGCGGATTTTTGGAAGGGATCGTGGCAGGGTTGGTTTTGGCGCTGATCATGTTTGCGGTGAGTTACAGCCAAATTCGAGTGATCCGCTTCACGTTAAGTGGAAGCGAGTATCGCAGCCGCGTCACGCGCACGGTGGAACATCAAAAATGGCTCGAAGTTCACGGTGAAAAAATCCGCATCTTAAAGCTGGAAGGCTTTATCTTCTTTGGGACAGCCAACGGCATCCTCACCGAATTGCGCACCAAACTTGCCACAGGCAGCCAGCACATCGAATACATCTTGATCGACTTCTCAAAAGTACGCGGCATTGACTCGACCGGGATGCTCAGTTTTGCGCGCATGGTTCAGTGGAGTCAAGAAGCGGGCATCACTCTGGTCTTAACCGGCATGGCTGAAAACACCTTAAGCCGTTTTCAACGGGAAATCGCTGAAAACAAAGATGCCCTCATTCATTTTCTGCCAGACCTAGATCGGGGCATTGAGTGGTGTGAAAATGCCATCCTTGCCAGCCGCCCATCTCCAGAACAGGAAGTTCCCTTAACCCTCACAACCCAACTCCATGCGGTGACAAAGACAGATAACATTGAAAAATTAATTCCATATCTGACGCGACACGAATTCACCCCAGGTGACTACTTAATGAAAGAGGGCGACCCTGCCGACTTTATGTATTTTATTGAGTCCGGGCAGGTTACAGCGCATTTGGGATCTCCCGGCAAAAACCCGATACGCCTTGAAACCATGCAAGGCGGGCGCACTGTTGGAGAGTTGGGCTTTTACCTTGGTGCGCCGCGTTCTGCAAGCGTGATCGTCGATCAGCCTTCGGTGATCTATGTGCTCTCAAAAGAAGCCTTGAAAAAAATGGAAGCACAAGACCCTGAAATTGCAAGCATTTTTCACCGCGCCATGGTCTTGTTGTTGAGTGAGCGGGTAACACATCTTTCCCGCACCGTTGGCACACTGGAACGTTCCTAACCAGTTTCCGCCATACTCCAGAAATCAGAATAGTATCCTACATTCACCCGGTAGATAAAAAGGGATCGCCATGTCAACGTACGATACAGTTCAACCAAGCACTTCTCAAAAATTCATCCCTTCATGGCTGCAAAATCGGTGGGGCGCAGCCATGGGCATTGCGGGGCTTTATCTTCTTTTCTACTTCCTTTGGACAAAGTTCCACTGGGGCGCAACCGAAGCATTCTTATTAATTCCCCAGTGGAGCGCAGACAAGAATTATCTGTTCATCACAGATATTGCCTTCCAGCCGCTGCAACTATTTGCATGGTTCACCGCCTGGCGCATTGCATTTGACCACAATCAAGATATCAAATTGCGCCGCGCCTGGTTGTTTTTAGGGCTGGCTGTGGGCGTACAGTTATTGGCAGACACCACATGGATGTATTTGGAGATCTTTCTTGGCGAACCTCCCTTCCCCTCGGTTGCTGATGTTTTCTACCTCGCCTATTATCCGCTCGCTTTGATCGGGCTGTTGTCTCTTCCAGGCGCCCACCTTCGTAATGAGGAAAGGCTACGCATGGTGCTTGACCTCGCAATCGTCATGGTTGCGGTATGGATGGTGACCTGGTTCTTCATCATCAGCCCAACCAGCGCCCAATATGAAGCAGGCCAGCTTGACCAATTCGTTGCCACAACCTACCCCATCTTAGACCTTGTCGTCATGGGCGGCGCGTTGTTCCTGCTGTTCCGTAAAAATTCTGTGGCGGTGCGCTCCATGTTGTTGATCTATTTTACAGGCCTTTTGATGTTCGTCTCATCTGACCTGCTCTTCGCCTACACTTCACTGACAAGCGGCTATGTAAGCGGCGGTATGGTGGATATTTTATGGATCACCGCTTATGCCATCTTCGCTCTGGCGGCTCTGCGTCAGGTGGGAACAAAACCCGCCAGCACAATAACCAATATCTCTTTTCAGGTCCTCACTGGGTCATCCATCGCCTTGCCGCTTGCAGCTATCATCCTTGGCTATGGAATGTTGATCTATGTTGCCAGTCAGGGGGCTAATGCCGCCAATACCACTACACAGGGCATTTTCATTGGTGCAGGCTTGCTCACCATCTTCGTCATTGGGAGGCAAGCTCTCATTGCCGGACAAAATGCAAAGTTATTCAAAGAAGCGCAAGAATTGAGGATCGCAGCAGAACAGGCAAATACCGCCAAGAGCGACTTCCTTGCCAATATGAGCCATGAACTGCGCACCCCGCTTAACGCCATTATTGGCTTCACCCGCATTGTCCGCAAAAAAGCAGAAGGGGTACTTCCTGAAAAACAGATTGAAAATTTAGATAAAGTACTAACCAGTTCCGAACACCTGCTGGGACTGATCAACACCGTGCTCGACATCGCCAAGATCGAAGCCGGTCGCATGGATGTGCTGCCCGCCAACTTCGACATCACTGTCTTAACTGAAACCTGCCTCAACCTCGCCACGCCTCTGCTCAAGCCCGGAGTGACTCTGCACAAAGAACTGGGTGTCAACCTCGGCTTTGTCTTCTCCGACCAGGAAAAGATCCAACAGATCGTCCTCAACATGCTCAGCAATGCCGCCAAATTCACCCACCACGGCCGCATCACCCTGAATGTCTCTCGTGATACTTCCTTCGTCAATATCGCCGTAACCGACAGCGGCATTGGCATCAGTGAAGAAGCGTTGGGCAAAGTCTTTGAAGAATTCCAACAAGCCGATTCAACCACCACCCGCAAATATGGCGGCACAGGCTTGGGACTCGCCATCAGCCGCAATCTGGCACGCCTACTCGGCGGCAACCTGACCGCCACCAGTGAGCTTGGTAAGGGTTCCACTTTTACACTTACTTTACC
>CAZHOX010000074.1:7237-15275 GCA_964534345.1 uncultured Anaerolinea sp. | reverse complement strand
GGTCCGTTCGTGGCGGGGCCAGCAGGCAGCCTTGTTGGTTCATGGGGCATTGATGAATTGGCTGGTGCGTATTTGGTGGCTGCAATTCTGTTTGCGATTGGGGCAGTGGTTGTATTCTTTGGCTTGCGCCCCGACCCGCGTGAGATCGGTAAAGAGGTGGCGGAAAAATTTCCAGAAACGGTATCAGCTTCAGGTCAAGTAAGAGGCGTGTTCGAGATTTTTCGTCAGCCTGCGGCACTGGTCGCCGTCATCAGCATGGTGCTTGGTCAAATGGTGATGGTGTTGGTGATGGTCATCACCTCGCTGCACATGCGTGACCATCATCATCAATTAACGGATATTTCAGCGGTGATCGCATCGCACACGTTTGGGATGTATGCCTTCTCGATCATCTCCGGTCGCCTCGCGGACCGCTGGGGCAGGGGTGCTGTTATTCTGATAGGTTCAGCCACGCTGATAATTTCTTGTATTGCCGCTACGATCTCCCCCGATGTGCTGCCGTTGAGTGTGGCGCTGTTTTTGCTTGGCCTCGGCTGGAATTTTTGTTTTGTGGGCGGCTCCACTTTGCTTGCCGATCAGCTTTCTCCGTTGGAGCGTTCGCGCACGCAGGGCTTCAATGACCTGCTGGTTGGGCTGGCTTCTGCGCTCGGAAGTTTGGAGAGCGGGTTTATCTTTGCTTCGCTGGGATATAACATGATGGCGTATGTCAGCGCGGGGTTTGCGTTGATCCCCTTTGTGGTTGTGATCGTGTGGATGCGAAAAAATAGAAACCTAAACTTCTTAGTTGCAGATAAATAAAGATGAAAAGATGGTAGTGAATCAAAAAGCAGCGCCTGAGATGCGCTGCTTTTTGATTTGAAGGTTGCAGGGGTTATCCGGTTCTCTTTGGTTTTACGCCGCTCTTCATGCCCGTGGATCTCAGTCCCTTGGAGCCTGCTGGAACTTTCGGCTTGGCGGTTGTTGGCGCAACTGCGCTTTGGATCTGTTTGCCAAATAAGCCGAAGGCGGCATCCAAAGTTTTGGAGGCGGTGGCTTCATCCAACCCAGTGGATTTGGAGATTTCTTTTACCATGCCGCTGGTTTCGTAAATACTTTTATCGATTTTGCCAGAACTCATCTGGCCGATCATGTCATCCAGATTAAAGGTATTTGAGTCTCGTCCTGAGGTGGGGTGGTGGGAAAGCAGTTTGTGTGCCACGAAAGAGACCACGATCATGGCGATCTCAGGCGGGATGTTCGCCTTCTTGGCAAGTTTTGCCACGTATGGCTGAAGAAGCATCATGATCGGGTCGCCTGCGGCAGATTGAGGTGCGCCGCTTTGATTGCCGCCCATGAACATTTCAAGAAGTCCCATCATGTCGCCAAGTCCGCCGCTAGTTTGCTGTTGTTGTGGTTGGTAGCCGGCAGGCGCAACAGGCGCATGAGATTGATTCTGCGCGCCGCTGAGAAGCCCTCCGATGAGATCGGTCATTGGGTCTGAGCCTTGAGAGGAAGGGCTTCCCTGTTGGCGGGAGTTGACAAGTACTTTGAGGATATCTTCCATTGACATAGCATTTCTCCTTGTTAATGAAAGAAAGCGTGGCTTATGCCGCGCTTTCCATATTGACTGCCTACTCTGATGTTTCACTGGAAGCAGGTTTGCTTTCAGCAGCCGTGCTGGTACTTTCTTTCTTTTCTTTTGAGTCTTTCTTGCTGCTCTTCTTTTTATGAGATGACTCGCCTGAAGGTGACTTGTGGTCTGTGGCGTAGAAACCGGAACCCTTAAAGATGATCTTGGTGGGGGTGATGACCTTCTTGAGCGCTTTTTTGCGGCATTCGGGGCAAGTCTTCAGTGGGGCATCTGTAAAGGATTGGTGCTTTTCAAACTGAACACCACATGATTCACAACGATAGGTATAAACGGGCATTTTTTTCTCCTTGCTGCTTTCTGAACAACTGCGGCATTATAGCTTGCATGACAGGGCGTGACAAGCCTTGGATGCGTCATGTTATAATTTTCTAACATTTTTTCGGAGGGTATTATGCTGAAAATTGAGGTTGTTTACTGCGCGGTTTGACATTACACCAACCGGGCCGTGAGTCTGGCAGATGAATTGCTCAAGAATTATGAGCATGTGATTGAGTCGGTGGCGTTATTTCCTTCGGACGGGGGCAGGTTCGAGGTAAGTGTGAACGGGCAGTTGGTTTATTCTAAATTGGAAAAAAAGCGTCACGCGGAAGCGGGCGAGATTCTAAATATCATCGCAAAGATGGTTGATTAAGAGGATACGGATGGCAAAAAAAGGTAGAGTTTTTTCGGGCGCACGCCCAACGGGGCGCCAGCATTTGGGGAATTATTTAGGCGCGATCAAGAATTATGTAGGCATGCAGGATGAATATGACTGCGTGTATTGCATTGTGGACGTCCACGCGTTGACCACGGTGGAGACCACGCAGGACTTGAAGCTGAATACATTTGAAATGGCATTGGATTGGCTTGCCGCAGGTATGAGCCCCGAGAAGTCAATCATCTTTGTGCAGTCGCATGTGCCGGAAGTGATGGAGTTGCACACCTATCTTTCGATGGTGACCCAGTTCGGTAAATTGACAGACCTGCCGACTTTCAAAGAAAAAGTCCGCCAGCAGCCAGAGAATGTGAATTACGGTTTGGTGGGGTATCCCGTTCTGATGACTGCGGACATCGTTCTCTACAAAACGGATGTGGTTCCCGTGGGTGTGGATCAGGCTCCGCATATTGAGTTCGCGCGCGAGATCGTCCGTTCCTTTAATTATCGCTACAACACCAAGGTCTTGATCGAGCCGCAAGTGAAGCATACCGAAGTGCTGAAAGTGGTCGGCATTGACGGTAAGGACAAGATGGGTAAGAGCTTGAATAACCATATCGAGCTTGCGCTCACTCCTGAAGAGACGACCAAGCGCGTGCGTGAAATGGTCACCGACCCCGCCCGCCAGCGCAAGACTGACCCTGGCAACCCTGATGTCTGCAACGTATTCACGATGCACAAGATCATGTCTCCGCAGGAAGAAGTGGATATGATCAATGTTGAATGCCGCAGGGCTGGCATCGGTTGTGTGGATTGCAAACTGCGTTTTGCCGCCAACCTCAACAAGAACCTTGAACCTTTCCGCGCTAAACGCGCCGAGCTCGCTTCACAGGAAAGCTATGTTCAGGATGTTCTGAATGATGGCGGTAAACGCGCCCGCGTCATTGCCCAGCAGACGATGGCGGAAGTCCGCGAGGCGATGCAATTGCCGTAGAAAGTATTTTTTAATTGGAGATTGGTAATTACTGATCTCCAATTATTTTCCCCATGCGCCTCCTCATCCAACGCGTTTCCAAAGCCAGTGTTACCGTAGACCAGCAGACCATTTCCAGCATCGGAAAAGGTCTGTTGATTCTTTTAGGGGTTGGTCATGGCGATGGGGAAGAGCAGGCCAAATTCCTCGCAGAGAAAGCCGCGAACCTGCGCATCTTTGAAGATGAACAGGGGAAGACCAATCTTTCCGTGTTGGATGTGAAAGGGGATGCCATCGTTGTCTCACAATTCACTCTGTATGCCGACACCCGCAAAGGACGCCGTCCCTCCTTTATTGATGCCGCTTTGCCTGAGGTAGCTTCTCCGCTTGTTGATCGTTTTATTGAACTTCTCCGCGGACATGGCGTGCCAACCCAAACAGGTCAATTTGGCGCAAATATGCAAGTAGAAATTCACAATGACGGCCCTGTAACCATCTGGTTGGAAAAATGAGCAAAAGACCAAACGCCTTTCAAAAATTTCTGCACCGTTTTGCCATGTTGAAGCCGGTCTCTCTATTTTTGGCGAACAGCCTGCATTATTTAGACAGCGCTACTTTCAAACTTACCAATGGCAAATACGGTTTTGCAGAGCTCGTCGGGCTTCCAATGGTGGAAGTCATCACCATCGGCGCAAAGAGCGGACAGCCGCGCCCCATGCCGCTTGCCGCTTATTCGGATGGCGAGAAGTTCGTTCTTATTGGCTCGAACTTTGGGCGTAAACCCAACCCGGGTTGGTATTACAACCTCAAAGCGAACCCAAAATGCACCATCCGCGTCAATGGACAAACCCATAACTACATTGCCCGAGAAACCAGCGGCGAAGAACGCGAGAAATACTGGCAGCTGGCCGTTTCCTATTATGCAGGCTACGAGAAATACAGGCAGCGCACTCCACACCGCCAAATACCCGTAATGCTCCTTGAGAAAGCCAAATAATTGCCAATATGAGAATTTCATGATAAAGTTGAAAGGTAGGATGCAAGTAGGTTTTCGTTGTGGAAGTATCAAGAAGACGAATGAAGTCATTAAGTCATTTTTATTACCACCCGATGAAAGACATACTGCGTCACCTTATTTTTTTCTTTTGCTTAGGAGGCAAAAATGTCTGAACGTGTAGTCGGTACGGTAAAGTGGTTCAATGGAACCAAAGGTTTTGGTTTCATCGAGCGCGAGGGCGGCCCTGATGTCTTCGTCCATTTCTCAGCGATCAAAGGCGAAGGCTTCAAGAACTTGCAGGAAGGCCAGAAGGTGGAATTCTCCATCGAAAAAGGCCCCAAGGGTTTGCAAGCTGCTGAAGTTGTAGTTCTCTAAACCAAACCAACCAAAAAGAGGCCTGTTGAAAAACAGGTCTCTTTTTTTGTTTAAGACGTAGTGACGACTTTAGTCGTCTTAGTGCGATGCACTTACCCCCCCGCCTCTTTCGGCGCCCAAAGCTGGGCATCTGTTTCTACAGCCATTGCCCCCGCTGACAGCATATCCGCCGCGTCTTTATCCGTCCACACCCCACCAGAGCCGATGATAGGCAACCCGATCATCGCTGCCGAGCGGACGATATCCAACGAGCGCGGGAAGAGAGACTGTCCATACAAACGGCCTGTGATGACCTTTCCATCTTTATCGTACATCGCCCCGCGTGGAGAAGCGATGCTGATTGCATCTGCGCCATGTTGAATTAACTTCGGGCCCAAACTTAATATCTGTTCGGGGGGCAGCGCAAAGATGAGCGGAATTTCTCCAATGCACATTTCCAAATTCAAGAGAATGATGTCATCTGAAAGCAGGGGCGCAAAGCCGAGTTGAACTGCCATTATATTTTCAGCATTTTCAAGTTCACGAACCATGTGCTGTGTCTCTTCGGGTCTGTCTGCCATTAAGTGGACGATAATGGGCAGGCTGGCACGATCCCATTTTGCGGAGTATTTTTTTAACACATTGCTGAACCCGGGATTCGGCAGGCCTGTATGTAGCAGGAATCCGCCGGGGAATTGGATCAAGGCTGGTTGGGCAGTGGGCAGGCGCGGGCGCAGAGAGATCGGATTCGTCACAAATGCGCCGAATTGATTCAACGAAAGTCCATTGTGAATATCTGGCGCGAATCCAAGTGATCCCGCTGCGTTGATGATTGGTTTGCTAAAATATAAGTCGCGTTTCATAGGAAAAGGAGAATCATGCAGCCTTTACAAGGAATTCGTGTGTTGGATTTAAGCCGCGTGCTCGCTGGCCCTTATTGTACGATGGTTCTGGGTGACCTGGGCGCGGAGGTCATCAAAGTGGAGCCGCCCGAAGGAGATGAAACACGCGGTTGGGGACCGCCGTTTGCGGGAGGGGAGAGCGCTTATTATTTGTGCGTCAATCGCAACAAACGCGATATTGTGATTAACCTGAAGACCGATGAAGGCAAGGCTATTTTGCGCGAACTTGCTTTGCAAAGTGATGTGTTGGTGGAGAATTTCCGCCCTGGTACGCTGCAAAAATTTGGATTGGATTTTGAAACTCTGCATGCATTGAATCCAAAATTGATTTACTGCTCGATCACGGGTTTTGGGCAAACGGGTTCACTGAAAGATAAACCCGGCTACGATTTTATGATTCAGGCATCAGGTGGGTTGATGAGCATCACGGGCGTGCCTGATGGTGAACCGATGAAAACAGGTGTGGCGGTTGTAGACCTGTTCGCGGGACAGAATGCGGTGATTGCGATTCTCGCTGCATTACAAGCACGCACTTTGACGGGGGAAGGACAGCATCTCGATATTGCTTTGTTTGATTCACAATTGGGTTGGCTGGCGAATGTTGCCAGTAATTATTTGATCTCAGGCAAGCTGCCAAAGCGGCATGGTAACGCTCATGCGAATATCGTGCCTTATCAAAGTTTTCAAGCCAGTGATGGATGGTTCGCCATTGCGGTGGGGAATGACCGTCAGTTTGTGCGGCTGTGCGATTTGCTGGGGAAACCAGAACTTGGGGCAGATGAAAGATTTTCCACAAATTCTGCGCGTGTGCAAAACCGCGAAGAGATCATTTCGATATTGGCTTCTATTTTCAAAACGGATTCAGTGTTGGCATGGTTGCAAAAGCTGGATGAAGTTGAAATTCCCTGCGGGCCGATCAATAACTTTGAGCAGGTCTTTTCCATGCCGCAAGTCAGAGAGCGGGAAATGTTGGTGCAGATGGAACATCCCACCATTGGGGCGTTGCCTTTGGTTGGTTCCCCGCTTAAGATGAGCGCTACGCCCGTTGATTACCGCTTCCCTCCGCCGTTGATGGGGGAGCACACGGAAGATATCCTGAGGGATGTTCTTGGGTATTCTGATGAAAAGGTAAAGGAGTTGCGAGATCGCGGTTGCGTAAAATAATTTTATTGGAGGCTTTTGTGGATAATTTGCTTTATTCGGTTTCCCCTTTACAGGCTTTTTCTAGTTTGATTGCCGGTGGTGTGATTATGGTTATTGTGGGGTTGGTTATGCCTGTACTTGCAATATTTAATCGGAAAGACTCGGTTTGGAAGAAGCTTGGAAATATCCTGTTAGGTTTATTCATTTTATTTTCAGGGATTCTTTTCATGTACCTTACGAACCGCCAATATCAAGGCGGGGATAAAACCACCCTTGTGCAAGTGCAGGAAAAGAATGAGGTAAGGGATTGGTGCGGCAAACGTTTTTGTACTGACTATGTCATTGATACAAGTGATGGACAGAAAAACTATGTCTTTGATCTGAAAAAAGATATTTGGAATCAAATTGAAGTTAATTCCTGCTATCGCTTTACGTATTACCCCGTAAAACCACTGTTGGCTGAATACATGGAAGGTGGAGATACCAACCCCAGCCTGTATGAAACAACAGGGGAGATCACGCAAATAGAAAAGGTCACTTGTCCATAGATTTTTGCTTGGTTAAGAACATACAAAAATAGACATCTGAATATGCAATTCAGATGTCTATTTTTTGAGTTTGTTTTTTACGCCTAAATTCCCAATGCGTCTTTGCGGATCTTCAGGCTTGCGAGCAATTTCCGCATGGCAGAGTCGCGGCGATCTTCGGGGAAGAAGTCCAGACCTTGTCTGTCTCTGATTGACCGCGGGAGTTCGCATTCATCCAAACGCACTGGGATGATGAAAATTGCGCCTTCCAATTTGTTCAGGGCAATATCCAACACTTGGCGCAATTCTTTTTGCACATAGCCTTCTTTTGCCACGGATACGTGCGAGACGCAAACGATCACTGAATCTGAAGCTTCCACTGCTTTTTCGATTTCGAGATTCCAGTCTTGTCCTGGCAGCAGTTCTTCTTCGTCCAGCCAGGGTTGTATCCAGTCTTCGGCGCAAAGTTTCTTATACAGTTCACGGACAGCAGGTTTATCTTGTGAAGCATGGCAGAGAAAAACGCGTAATTTGCGATCAGGTGACATGGGTGCCCTCCATTGGAATTTCGGTAATTATATTGGATGCAGAAGGGAATGTCACGCGAATCGAAAAACTCAACGGTCAGTAGTTTTTTTGATGTGGTACATCGTCAATAGCGGAGTCCACTGTTTGGATTGGATGACCATGTTTCGGGTGGAAAGATGCGTTTCCATCGCTTGTAATCCAAAGTCGGTGTTGGGGTGTCCCCAGCGGAAGAAAGCGTCAAAGAGTTTAATATCCACACCGCGTGGCTCTTCGAGGAAGAGACTGCCATTCGGTTTGAGTACGCGATGGATCTCGTCAATGGCTTTGCGCCAATTTGGAATGTGGTGCAG
>CAZHOX010000074.1:0-7137 GCA_964534345.1 uncultured Anaerolinea sp. | reverse complement strand
TTAGGCTGTTTCGACCAGCCCCATTGCCTGCAACATTTCTTCGTTGCTCGCGAACTTGTATTCTTCCACGCCGCGCTTTTTGGCTTCCTCGTCTTCAACTTCTTCGAGGCGTTTGATGTCCTCTTTGAGGATGGCTGGCTTGTTAAATGATTTCATTTTTTCAGCAATCGTCTCAGCGCTGGCGTTCCCAAATTGCTTTGTTTGCAAATATTGGAAGACCGCCTTGCCGGCATTGGTTCCATCACGGCGGGCATAGCCTACCAGACCTTCACTTGCCTTGCGAGACCATCCGCCTACGAAAATGCCTTCTGTGGTGGTTTCGTACGAAATGCCTTCCACTGGGAAGCGAGGCTCTGTAGTTTTGACGAATTCATTCCATTGGGTCGGCAGGCCAAAGGCTTCATCCACTTTGTCGCCGATGGCAAAGATGACTGTATCTACATCCAATGTACGTTTTTTGCCGGTACCTTTTGCACTGACCTTGTCATCTTTTTCAACAAGAATGTTGTCTTCCACTTCCAGCTTTGTCAGCATTCCATTCTCGCCATACATGGCAGTGGGGGATGCGAGGAAATCAAATTTGAATTTTGCATTTTCAGTCTTGGGGTCTGCTTTTGCGAGCGCCTCCAAAACCCTGTGCTGGCCAATGACCCGATTCTGATTGATCTCTGCAAGCACAGGTCGCACACGATCCAACTCCCGTTCAAATTCCTCAATGTTTAGGTAGCTGATCAAGTGCTTCATCTCTTCCTTGGTGAAATTCACCTCGGCAGGGCCGCGCCGTACAACAGCGGTTACTTCTTCCACTTTCTGCACGTTAATGAGATGGCGGGCAATATCCACCATCACATTTCCTGCGCCAATGATGGCGCAGCGTTTTCCAAAGCGGAAATTTTTCTGGCTGAAGGGCGGCAGCTTGTTATAAAAATAAACAATATCCTTGGCATGGTACACGCCTTCCAGATCTTCACCTGGCAAGCCCAGCCATTTTGTTCCCTGCGCGCCAGCAGAAACCAGCACCGCATCAAAACCAAGGGCGAGAATTTCATCGAGCGTCAGATCGCCATTTGCGCCAACGGAAACATTTCCATAATAATCAATGTTTGCCATATCGAGCGTCTGGCGGAACTGCTTGCGCAATCCTTCCTTCATTGAATGCTTTTCAGGATAAATTCCATACTCTGCGAGTCCACCGGGTTTGATGTCACGATTAAAGATTGCTACATGTACACCCTGGTTTGCAAGTTCGCGTGCGGCAAATAAGCCCGCCGGGCCTGCGCCGATCACTGCTACAAAATAATTTGTGTTACTCATACGCCTCCGTAAATAAGACAAAAACTGTGCGATTATATTTTGAAATTATACAATCAGCAAGCCATTTAACCAAATCCTCATTATGCTTTTATAATAATTTCAATACCTTACAAGTCGGCTTGGGGTTGAAAAAGTTATTCAAAACGTATTAATCTTTTGTGAGAGAACCCAAAAATTCAAAAGAGTTAGCCGGTTGTAACTGTGCTAATATTGTCGTAAGCCATCATTGACCGGCATTTTTCACGATAGGAGCCTCCATGAACACTGATCCCAAAGATGACCCCGGCAAAAAATTTCGTAAGCTTTTGGGGAATTCCAACCCGCTTATTACTCGTCTGCCCAGGAAGAATGTAAATGAAGCCTCCTTTTTAAAAGAAGATGTAAAGACGGATACCCCTCCAGAGCAGAAACCCGCATCTCCAGCCTCTAAGCCTCTCAAAAATAAACCCGCTTCTTTCTTTAAACGGAAAGCGGATTCTGCTCCGAAGGGCAGTGGATTCATCTTTGGGCCTGCCTTATGGAATGTTGCGAGTGTTCTTTCTCTTACTATCAACGTAATTCTCATCATTGTGCTGCTTGTCGTCCTTTTGAGCATGAACAGCCTTGGGTTAAGCGTCACATCACTGTTGAACATCGGCACAGACTTATTAGGCGGTTTGTATGGTAACTTTGAAAAAATGGACCGTGCTCACATCACCACAAATATTGGAGTCGAGACAACCATTCCAGTAAAGTTCGATCTACAATTGAACCAAATGACGAATGTAGTCCTCAGCCAGGATGTGACCATCACCAACGCACTTGTCACCGTCAACACCGGCGGATTGAATATCTCTCGCGCCAACACCACCATTGTTCTGCCTTCTGGAACCACCCTGCCGGTCGTCCTCAATTTGACAGTCCCCGTGGATACAACAGTTCCAGTCGCACTCAATGTCCCTGTCGATATTCCGCTCAACCAAACTCAATTGCATGAACCTTTCGCAGGCTTGCAGGAAGTTTTGAAACCCATCTATTGTATGATCGACCCCGGCGCGCTCAACCTCAATGGAGAATCGATCTGTAGTCAGTAACAAATCCCGGCACTCAGAAGTATTAATTTCACACAGCAAAACGGATATTGCGGTATTTATTTTTACCGGCCTTGAAAGTGGTCTGTATTTTATTGGAGATAAATGGCAAACCCTATTACGCAAGTTACACTCAAAAACGGCATGAAGATCATGCTAAAAGAGATCCACACCGCCCCCATCATTTCCTCGTGGATCTGGTATCGTGTCGGCTCACGCGATGAACCCACCGGCAAAACAGGCATCTCGCACTGGACAGAACATATGCAATTCAAGGGGACAAAACAATTCCCTGCAAACATGTTGGACAAAGCCATCTCGCGTGAAGGCGGGCGTTGGAATGCATCCACATCACACGACTCAACCCGCTATTTCGAGACCATGCCCGCTGACAAAATAGACCTTGCCCTGCGCCTCGAAGCAGACCGTATGACCAACAGCATCTTCGACGCCAAAGAAGTTGCTTCCGAACGTACGGTCATCATCTCGGAACGGGAGGGGAGCGAGAATGAGCCCATGTTCAGGCTGAGCGAGGCAATGCAAAATTACGCCTTCCGCGTGCATCCCTACCACCACGAGATCATCGGCGATATGGCCGATTTGCGCACCATTACTCGTGATGATCTTTATAACCATTACCGCACATACTATGTTCCGAACAATGCCGTCCTTGCTATCGCAGGCGATTTTGAAACAAAATCCATGCTGAAACGCATCAAAGAATTGTTTGGGAAAATCCCCAAAGGACAAACCCCTCCACGCCTTGCCCGCCCAGAGCCGCCACAAAATGGCGAGCTTCGTTTCTCTGTAGAAGGCCCCGGCGAAACCACATTCATGCAAGTCGCCTATCATTTCCCCAATGCCGTTGACCCAGATTACTTCCCCTTACAAGTGCTGGATAGTATTCTAAACGGCGTGAGCGGCCTTTCCTATAAAACCTCACGCCTGTATCGCGCCCTTGTCGATAAAGGCTATGCAGTAGATGCTTCTGGCTATTCAGATGCTGCCATAGACCCATCTCTTTACCGTATCACCATTACCATTCACCCCAATCGAACGCCAGAGGAATCCATAGATGTATTGGATGCCGAGATCAAAAAACTACAGGATGAGTTGGTTACTGCGGATGAGATCAAACGCGCCGTTAAACAGGCACGAGCGGTCTTCGCTTACGGAAGTGAGAACATTACCCATCAGGCTTTTTGGATGGGGTACACAGCCATGTTTTCCAGTTACGAGTGGTTCACAACCTATTTGAACAAACTCGCCAAGGTCACGCCTAAAGATGTACAGCGTGTGGCACGGAAATATTTTCAAGCCAGCAATCGCATCATTGGCACGTATATTCCAAAAGGCAAAGGCGGTTAACATGGCAAAATTTACTGCGCTGCCTTCCTTGCCCGGCCCAAAAGATATTCACAAAGCCGTTCTTTCAAATGGAATTACCGTTCTCGTACGTTCTAATTTCAACAGTCCATCCATTAGCATGGGTGGGTATCTTCCCGTTGGAGCACTCTTTGAGCCTAATGAAAAATTAGGGCTTGCAGATTTTGTCGCATCTTCACTGATGCGAGGTACAAAATTACGCAGCTTCGATACGATATACAACGAACTTGAATCAGTGGGTGCCAGTTTAGGGTTTGACTCAGGCGTTCATAATACAAGCTTTGGCGGGCGTTCTCTTGTAGAAGACCTGCCGCTTGTTCTCAAATTACTTTCCGAATCTTTGCAAACCCCCATATTTCCGAAAGATGAAATTGAAAGATTGCGTGCGCAGTTTCTCACTGGCCTTGCCATGCGCTCGCAGGATACTTCTGAAATGGCGGATATGGCCTTCGATCAAATGCTTTTTGATGGGCATCCGTACAGCCGCCCGAGTGATGGATACCCTGAGACGGTTCAGTCAATTACGCGGAAAGATTTGCAGGAATTTCATCGCCTCCACTTCGGACCGAGGGGCATGGTCATTGCAATTGTGGGTGCCATCCATCCGAAGAAAGCGGTCGCAGAGGTGGAAAAGTTTCTCGGTGGCTGGCAGGTTCCAGCGCAGAAGGAAGCGCCGCTTCTTCCTCCGCACAAGCCTGTTCGGAAGCCTATGAAGCGTCATCACTCGATTGCAGGAAAATCTCAAACGGATATTATTATGGGCTCTATTGGGCCAAGCCGTAGAGACCCTGAGTATATGTCTGCATCTTTGGGGAATTCGGTGCTCGGACAGTTCGGCATGATGGGGCGTATTGGCGATGTGGTACGTGAAAAATCGGGATTGGCATATTACGCATATTCCGCATTGGATTCTGGAACCGGCCCAGGTAGGTGGGATGTGGCTGCGGGGGTTAATCCGTCTAATGTGAAGAAGGCGATTGACTTGATCGAGAAGGAGTTGCGGCGCTTTGTTAAAAGCGGCGTAACAAAGGAAGAGCTTGCCGATAGTCAGGAAAATTACATCGGGCGTTTGCCGCTTTCTTTGGAATCGAATAATGGCATCGTGAGTGCTCTGTTGAACATTCATCGCTTTGATCTTGGAATGGATTACTACCAGCGGTATGCAGATATGGTGCGCTCGGTCACTCGTGACGATGTGCTTGAAACGGCTCGCAAATATATCGACCCTGATCGTTTGGTGATCTCCACTGCGGGGCCGTAGGTTGGGCAATGAAGCTGGCTACTGGTGTTGACCTGATCGAAAATTCTCGCATTCGTGATGCGATAGAACGTCACGGCGAGCGTTTTGTATCTCGCATTTTTACGGAAGCAGAACAACGTGATTGCGGCGGACGCATCCCTTCTTTTGCGGCGAGGTTCGCTGCGAAAGAAGCGGTATCTAAAGCATTGGGCTGTGGAATTGGCGATGTTCGTTGGCTGGATATTGAAGTCAGGTCGGATGAAAATAAAGCGCCCTATTTGGTTTTGCATGGGGAAGGGGAGAGGCTGGCAAAACAGCTTGGATTATCAAGTTGGTCTGTCAGCTTGAGCCATACAGAAAGTCAGGCAATTGCATTTGTAGTGGCGACTGAATAAAAACACATCCCGCGGGCCAGTTCCGCGGGATGTTCGTAAGGACATGTGAGATAGGGTGTTTGGCGAAGGATGACTCGGAGTCTGAGTCGGCCACCCTGTCTCAATCTTATTTCTGGTCCTCAACGCCAATCCAAAGGTGGCCCGGCATAACAGGTCGATAGGGGCGAATTATGAGCTTGCCCAATTCAAATTGTTTTTGTCCATTTTCCAACATGCTTGGGTGTACAAGGCACAGATCAGGTGTATGCCCAAACTTTTTGCTGTAATATTCCATTGCCTTCTGGATCTTTACACTCAATGTCGTACGCGGGTCATTGTCAAACCATAACATTCCAGTGTGCATGAGTTTTACCTTTCTTCTCAACTAATCAAAGATCGGATTCCAGAAGTTGAGTAATTCATTGCCTTCACGCAGGGCAAATTGTGAACCAGCTATTAAGTGGGTAAGAGTATGCTTTGGGTTTCCAGTGATGAATGTAGATTTTTCTAAATTTTCTACATAACCAAAAAGACGTGTGTGGAAGAAGTTCATCCATTCTTTGATATTCAATGCGCGAGTAGCATTCAAGGTAACAATGGGCCAAACGCGGCGGCTGGGTCCACGCATGAACAGCCAGCGCAGGTTTTGCTCAACCTGTGGGTTTAATTTAATAACTGATTCGACGTCATCGATCAATAGCAAAACAGATTGTTCCTTACCGTGGTTGTTGTGTGCCCATGAAACAAGCGATTGTAAAAGTTCTTCGGCGTTGCTGTTTTGCGTAGAGTAAACTCCGGCGTTGTTTTGATTGCCTTTGAAAAAATTCCACTCTTTTGGGTAGGATGTGATGACGACGTATTGCACATCATTTGGTGTGTGCAATAGATCTGCAGCATGTGCAATGGTCTGCAAGAGTCTGGTTTTACCGCTGGCTTGGTCGCCTGTAATTAAAATTGGACCAGGAATAGGGTCGTGTAAGTTGAGCAGAACTGGCAATCCATCTTCTGCCAGCCCAAGGAATAGTGCTTCAGGCGGCAGGGGAGATGCATCAACAAGAACAGATCTCAAAGTTGGAAGATCAGGTATGGGCGGGGTTTGATGCGCCTGCTCTTCCTGGGCAAGTTCAACTAATGCATCAATCATCAAGTCAAAGCGGGTAGTTTTATCCACAAGATTTATCCATATTAGAACTTATGTTCTAATATTACTGCTGCTGTTTCCAAATGTCAAGAGGTGTTTTTCTCTTTTTCATATTAAGTTCATTGTGGCGATTTATCTTGACGCTGTGAGTTGTTTTGGTATAATCGCTCTGCTTAATCCCTCGCCGACATAGCTCAATCGGCAGAGCATCCGCCTTGTAAGCGGAAGGTTACGAGTTCAATTCTCGTTGTCGGCTCAAGGTCGCTGGTTGAATAGGCTTGGTGATCGAGTAACAATTTAGCATGGGCAGTTACCCAAGTGGCCAAAGGGGACTGACTGTAAATCAGTTGTCAGAAGACTTCGGAGGTTCGAATCCTTCACTGCCCACCTGCACCAGCAAATTTGCTGGCGCTCCCGAATAGGGAAACAGCACGTTAAGCCCTCATAGCTCAGTTGGCAGAGCACACCCTTGGTAAGGGTGAGGTCACGAGTTCAAATCTCGTTGAGGGCTCAGTTGCTGAAAAGCATTCTTGTAGATTATTAAAGGAGACCGGAAAATGGCGAAGGAAAAATTTGACAGAAGCAAACCGCATCTAAACGTCGGGACAATGG
>CAZHOX010000073.1:5535-15421 GCA_964534345.1 uncultured Anaerolinea sp. | reverse complement strand
TCCTCAGCAAATCTCCGCGCCGCGAAAACGAATCAGACGAAGCCTACGACCGCCGAATCCGCTCCCAATACGTGGACAGATGCCGCTTCATCCTCCCCGCCGCTGCCAACGCCAATGTAGGTATGACCGCCAACGCCCGCGTCATTGAAATGGTCATCCGCAAGATGCTCTCCCATCCACTCGCAGAAGTCCGCCAGATCGGTGAAAAGGTGAAAGAGGTTTCCAAAGCAGAAACGCCAACCCTGGTGAAATATGCGGATGCGGTGCCGTATGTGGTGGAAACTACGAAGGAACTAGGGGTTAGGAACGAGGAATTACCAATACCCAATTACCAACCGCGCGCCTCAGATTGGTGTACTCTACTTGATTTTGATAAAGACGGTGAAAAGAAAATCCTTGCCGCGGCTTTGTATCGTTTCAACGAAATGCCATACTCAGATGCACTGGCTTATGTCAAATCATTAAAGAAGAAAGAACGAGAGCAGCTAGCAGAAACTTTGCTCGGCAAACTCGGACGCTACGATGTTCCTCTGCGCGAGTTGGAATATTCCACCTACACCTTCGATCTTGTGATGGATCAGGGCGCGTATGCAGAATTTAAACGTCACCGCATGATGACACAGACCCCGCAGCGATTGACGACGCGGCTTGGGTGGACGACTCCGCTGCTCATAACAGAAGCAGGCTTCGGATTAAAGTATGAAGCGGCGATGGAAGCCGCGATCCAAATGTATGAGAAGTTACACGCCTTCAATCCAGATGTTGCGCAGTACATTGTCCCCAATGGATTCAATCGCCGCGTGCTGGCTCAATTCAATTTGCGTGAGGCGTTCGCATTCTGTCAGCTGCGTACTGCGGCAAATGCACATTTTTCAATTCGAAGAGTGGCTCAAAAAATGTTCGAGGAAATTTCCCGCGTGCATCCGCTGTTGACCAAGTATATGAAACTGCGCGAAGAGACTTGGCAGCAAGTGGAAGAAAATTATTTTACGAAGGTGTAACAAAAAAACCTCCGAGGTCTTTAAGACCTCGGAGGTTTTCGTTTATTTGTTAATCGTCGTCTTCGTCTTTCTTGACCCCGAAGATCGCATCGATCCTTTCCATGATCTCGGGCGTGAGCTTATCGACCACTTCGGAAGCCTGCATGTTTTCAGTGACCTGCTCCACGCGGCTTGCGCCTGTGATGACGGTGCTCACGAAAGGATTCTTCAAACACCATGCCAGCGCGAGCTGTGAAAGCTTGCAGCCAAGTTCTTTTGCGATCGGCTCCAGCGCGGCGACCTTCGCCAACTTCTCTTTGTTGGTCAGGCTGTCTTTCAGCCACTCATACCCTTTCAACGCGCCACGGCTGTCTTTGGGAATCCCCTTATTATATTTGCCCGAGAGCAATCCCGAAGCCAGCGGACTCCAAATAGTGGAGCCGTAGTTGTAATCTTTGTAGAAGCGGGCATACTCCCCTTCCATGCGTTTGCGCTCGAACATGTTGTATTGCGGCTGTTCTACGACAGGTTTGTGCAAGTGATGGCGTTCGGCAATTTCAATGGCTTGGGTAATTTCTGCGGCAGACCATTCGGAGGTGCCCCAGTACAAGGCTTTGCCCCATTCAATAATATTGTGCATGGCCCACACAGTCTCTTCAATGGGCGTGGTTGCATCGGGGCGGTGACAGTAGATCAAGTCCACATAATCCAATTGCAAGCGTTCGAGAGAACCATTGATGCCTTCGATGAGGCGCTTGCGATTGAGTGTGTTCTTCTCGTTGATGCCATCATGCAGACCCCAATAAATTTTTGTAGAAACCAGATAACTTCCGCGGCGCCATTTCAACTTCTTAAGCGCATCGCCCATCACCTGTTCCGATTTGCCGCCCGCGTACACTTCGGCATTATCGAAAAAGTTCACGCCTGAATCATACGCAGCTGCCATCATGTTCTGCGCCAGTTTCACATCCGCCTGATTATGAAAAGTAACCCATGAGCCAAAAGATAACTCGCTAACTCGAATACCCGTCTTGCCAAGATGACGATACTTCATTGTGTGCCTCCAATTTTATTAATTGCCGCTCTATTATAATCACCGAATGCGTAAATCTTTGCTACTTTGCATGTTTCTGCTCGCGGCTTGTGCGCCCGAACCCGAACAACCCATTGACGTTTCCCTGCTGCCATACCTTACCAGCACACCTGCTTCTACAACCACACCCAATGTTCTCGTCATTGTAGAAACGCCGCTGCCAACCGCCACACCTTTTATTTATGTCGTCGAATCGGGAGATACTCTCAGCGAGATCGCCGAGAAATTCAGAATCTCGATCGATGAATTACGGGCGGCGAATCCAGATGTCAGCGCGAACAGCCTATCCATCGGGATGACTCTCATCATCCCAGACCCTTCCGCCGCTTTGGCTGGCGCTTCGACCCCTACGCCGATGCCTGCTCCAATCACCCAAACAGGGTGCCACCCTTCAGCAGATAATGGCTTATGGTGTTTCGCGTTGATCCGAAATGACTCGCCCGAGCCGCTCGAAAATATCTCTGCACAAATGACGTTGTTCGATGAAAACAAAAAAGCAGTCGCAAGTCAAACTGCTTTTACGCCGTTGGATATTCTCCCGCCAAATTCAGCTCTGCCTGTGTATGTGTTCTTTCCAGACACGCCATCAAATTTACATCTTCAAGTGCAATTGCTTAGTGCAGTGCAAGGCAGTGCCTCGCGTTATCTTCCTGCGGCGTTGAATAACACGGTTGCCCAAATTGATTGGAATGGAAAAACCGCTCAACTGAGCGGACAGATTTTTTTGCCAGCAGAATCACAAGCCGCAGACCATGTCTGGGTTGCGGCGGTGGCGTATGATATAGATGGTCAAGTAGTTGGGGTGAGGCGCTGGGAAGGCGGAGCGATGCAGCCGGGGGGAAGTATCTCTTTCAGTTTTTTAGTGGCAAGTGTCGGCGGGGATATTGAGGCGGTGGACTTTGTTGTGCAGGCCAATCCGTAGATTCAAATCCACGTTTAAAGTCCATGTTCCTCTTTGGCTTTTTCAATCGTTTTATCTGTACGCCCCGGGCTGCGAACTACTACGCCCAAAACAAATACACCGATAAGCATAGCGAATACCAGACAAAAAAATAGCAGAGAAAGTGTGAGGCTGAGAGGCGGGCCGCTTGGCGCTATTTCGTCTGTGGATGGTTCGGGTGTTGTTTGTGGCACGGGGTTTGAAACGGGTGCATCTGCAAGCGTGGCAGCAGGCGGGATAAATGTTAGGGTAGACAGTGTGATGATCAACAGCAAAGCAAGGATGATATTTTTTTTATATGTCATCATGGCGAATCCTCATTCGTTGCAACTATATCATCAAACATCCTCCATTTTCAGATGTCCGATAACTATCATGGATAAATAGGATAAAGTCAGGATGTTTTTATGACATCCATCCACCCTAAAAACTAAGGGGGAATTAATGTCCTCATGTAAAATGGATATTGTTTGTAATATTTCGCACTTTGTACCCCAGAGTACTGTTGACAACATAATTTTTGGAGGAAGACATGAAGATCAATAAATTCTTTCTTGGTGGAGCTTTCATTCTGGCCGCAGTGGTCTATTTGATCGCCTCATCAACACAAGCCAGCGCCGAATACTTTATGACAGTGGATGAACTGAAAGCAGATGGCTCTGCGGCTGTTGGCAAAAGCTTGCGCCTTTCAGGTGCGGTTCTCGGTGACACGATCCAATACAACCCAGAGACCCTGGAGCTTACTTTTGAAGTAGCCCATGTTTCCGGCGATAACAAGGAAATTGAAGCCGAAGGCGGTTTGGCTGAGGTGTTGTACCAAGCCGTGAATGACCCCACCCGCCAAAGAGTTTCGGTTGTGTATGTAGGACCGAAGCCCGATCTTTTACGCGGCGAAGCTCAGGCAATTATGACAGGCAAGCTCGGCGAAGATGGCGTTTTCTATGCCGATGAGCTTCTGCTCAAATGCCCAACCCGTTACGAAGAAGCTGTTCCGGAACAAGCTTCCACCAACTAAAAAAACAGCCTGATAGGTTATTGCCTGTCAGGTTTTATTTCCCCTCACCCCTACCCCGCTCCTCAACAGGGAGCGGGAAGAAACAAGGAAATTCTTATGTTTGCTGAATTTGGATATGGCGTTTTATTGGTAAGTTTAATCGTCGCAATTTATAGTGGGTTTGCGGCAGTCAACGGCGCATTGAATAAATCCGCCGCCACAGTGGAAAGCGCACGGCGCGCCATGCTGCTCACCTTCCCGCTAATCTCAATTGCGGCAGGCACGTTGATCTATCTGCTGGTGAACGATCATTACGAAGTGGCCTTCGTTTATGAAGTGACCAGCCGCAGTATGCCCACCTATCTCAAGATCACAGCCTGGTGGGGTGGACAAGCCGGCTCCCTCGTCTTTTGGTCGTGGCTGCTGGCAGTATTCACATCCGCAGTTACCCTGCGCAAATGGGACCGCGATATTGAGTTCCTGCCCTGGGTAATTTTGGTCTCATCGGTCACGCTGACCTTTTTCCTCGGCATGACCGCCTTTTTCGAAAATCCCTTTTCACGGTACTGGTTAACGAATGGAAATGTTGCCCCAAGCATGTTTGCACCAGCAGGCGCGACTTTGTTCACGCCGCAGGATGGGCAGGGATTGAATCCGCTTCTGCGCCACCCGGGCATGGTCATTCACCCGCCCATGCTTTATCTTGGCTTCGTCTCTTTCGTTATCCCTTACGCTTTTGCCATGGCAGCACTCATCACAGGCCGCACCGATGACCGCTGGATCCGCATCACTCGCCGTTGGGCGTTGTGGGCCTGGTTGTTCCTTTCCTTCGGCCTTGTGCTCGGCGGACGCTGGGCCTACGATGTGTTAGGCTGGGGCGGCTACTGGGGTTGGGACCCCGTGGAAATTGCGGCCTTCATGCCGTGGTTGACAGGAACTGCATTTTTACACTCCGTGATGATCCAGGAAAAGCGCGGTTTGCTGAAGCACTGGAACATGATCCTCATCATTTTGACCTATGCGCTGGTGATCTTTGGAACATTCCTAACCCGTTCCGGTGTGCTTTCTTCGGTACATGCATTTGCAAACAGCCCGATCGGCCCCTTCTTTATGGGCTTCGTCTCTTTGACATTGGTCATATCTGTTGCGTTGGTGATCTGGCGTTGGCCAATGCTGAGCAGCGAAACGGAAATGAAATCCATGTTGTCACGCGAGGCGCTCTTCCTGCTTAACAACCTGCTTTTCATTAGCATTCTGGTCGTTTGCTTCTGGGGTGTGATCTTCCCGCTTGTTTCAGAATTATTCACAGGCCAAAAAGTGACAGTTGGTCCTCCGTTCTATGAACGAGCCACCGCCCCGCTCTTTTCAGGCTTACTCTTCCTCATGGCAGTAGCGCCGCTCTCTGCCTGGGGACATTCCACTGTGCAAACCCTTGGGCGCGCGATCTGGAAATCTGCTGCTGCCGCTCTTGCTGTAACCGTGGCACTGTTCTTCACATACACAAAAAATATTGGTGCGTTGGTCGGTTTCTTCTTGGTTGCGCTGGTTTTATTTGCAACTACTCATGAATTTTGGCGCGGCGCACGTGCGCGCCAAAAGACTCAGGGAGAGAATATTTTTACTGCCCTCTCTCGTTTGATGGGACGCAATCGCCGCCGCTATGGTGGATACATCATCCACATCAGTATGGCGTTGATGGCAATCGGCATTCTCGGAATTGAAATCTTCCAAAAGGAAACCCAGGGCGCACTTGCTCAGGGTGAAGAGTTGAACATCGGCGATTACACGGTGGAATACCGCGAACTTGCTTCATGGGATAGCGCTGGCGAAGGCGTGAATCACACCCGCGCCGTGGTGGATGTATACGAGAACGGTATTTACCTCGGTGAACTCAACCCACGCATTGATTATTACTTTGACTCCCAGCAAAACATGACCATTCCCGGCCAACGATCCACATTGCGGGATGATCTCTACATCCTGCTGGTAGACTGGCAGCCCGTTTCAAGCGCTGGCGCGACCTTCAAGATCTTCGTCAATCCGCTGGTGAACTGGTTGTGGGTCGGAAGTTTTGTATTCCTTTTTGGCGTTATCTTTGCCGCCTGGCCCGATAACGATCCCAATGAAGAAACCGCCCGCCGAAGCGTAACACGCAGCAACCGTCATCAGCCCAGCGCAGCAGACTAGAAAGTTTGAAGGTCAAAGGTTGAAAGTTGAATGTCATCTGACTTGTAACTTTCAACCAGCAGCCTTCAACTTTACGGAGAAGAAATGAAAAAAGTCTTACAAATACTCACGTTCGCTTTACTGCTTGCAGGTTTATTTACCAGCGTAGCTATTGCGCAAGACGATACTCCCACAGATGATGAAGTGAACGCCGTTGCAAAGCAGTTGTATTGCCCTGTCTGTGAAAATACTCCGCTGGATGTATGCCCCACGGAAGCCTGCCGCCAGTGGCGTGAATTGATCCGCACGCAACTTTCTGAAGGGATGACAGAACAACAGATCAAGGATTATTTTGTTGCCAATTATGGCGCTCGTGTGCTTTCTGAACCGCCGCGTACCGGTTTGAACTGGCTTGTATATATCCTTCCGCCTGTCATTATCCTTTTGGGAGCCTTCTTCCTCTTCCGCTCTTTCAGGGAGTGGACAAAGGCCTCAGCAACAGCATCCGCTGCGAGCGCGGAAAGAAGCGAAAGCGCAGCATCATCCCCAGCCAAAGATGATTATGTTGCCCGTCTCGAAGAAGAATTGAAGAAAAGAAAATAACTGTAAGGGCGACCCGCCAGGTTCAATCAGGTTTCCTGAAAAAACCTGACGGGTCGCCTCTACTTCATCACGGAGAATGTCATGACTGAAACCATCCCACAAAAACGCGGCGCGCCGCTTTGGGCTCAAATTATCATCTGGGTATTTCTGGTTGCTTTGCTAGTACTGGTTGGAATTATCCTTGGTAAACGTCAGCAGGGAAATGTACAGCCGGGAGATAAAATTCCTGATTTTTCATTGCCATTATTCAGCGGGTATGAATATGGTGGGAAGAGCGAAGTAAAGCTTTCTGATTTTCAGGGCAAGGTTGTGGTGCTCAACTTTTGGGCTTCATGGTGCAAGCCTTGTGAACAGGAAGCTGCCGAGCTTGAAGAAGCATGGAAATTTTACGAAGCCGACGGCAATGTGGTCTTCCTCGGCGCCGACTATGTGGATACGGAACCGGAAGCACGCGCTTATTTGAAAAAATTTGGAATTACGTTTTCCAATGGCCCAGACATGGGGACGAAGATTTCCCAAATGTTCCGCATCAGCGGCGTTCCTGAAACCTATTTCATCGATCAGGAGGGCGTCTTGTATTACGTAAAGATCGGGCCTTTCGTTTCAGTAGATGAAATCAAATCCATCGTTGCACAAAAACTCCCTTAAGGCGGAATACATGGAATTAGGCTCTCTCTTTCTCATCCTCGCTGTGCTTGTAGTGGTAGGCATCTATATTTATGCACCTTTTACTTCACGGGCAAAGCGTGCCCGTACCAGTGAAACTCACGAAGTTTCTGCATTGAAGGCCGAGCGCGACCGTGTGATCAACTCTTTGCAGGAACTCGATTTCGACTTCAAACTCGGGAAAATTCCAGCAGAAGATTATCCCGAACAACGCGCAGCACTCCTGCAAAAAGGCTCAGATATTCTTCGCAAGCTCGATGAAATTTCACCAGTCTCGGCCTCAGCCAGCAATGTGGAAGCGCGCATCGAAAAAGCCGCCGCCGCAAAACGCGCTGACTCATCCGCAGCAGAATCTCAGATCAGCGATGACGATCTCGAATCAATGATCGCGGCACGGCGCAAAGAACACAAAAGCAAGTCTGCGGGATTCTGCCCCAAATGCGGCAAGCCTGTTTTGGTCACTGATAAATTCTGCCCATCCTGCGGGAAGGCAATTAGCTGATAGCTTTTAGTGGTTGGCTTTTAGCAAAAAGCTAATCGCTAACCGCTGCCACTTGAGGAAACTTATGAAACTTCGTTATCCAATCATTTTAGCAATAGTTGCCACCCTGCTCGCCGCCTGCAATTTTACCCTCGCGGCAGATGTCACTCCCCCGCCTGGCTATGTGGCGCCCACCCCAGCCCCCACACTTGGCCCGCTATTTCCCTCCAGCGCGCCAGATATTGAAAACGGCGCCGCAATCTACGTGGAAAAATGCGCCCCCTGCCACGGACATACCGGCATGGGAGATGGCCCCGATGGCAAGGAACTTCCCGTTACCGTTGCGGCTTTTGCCCTGCCTGAGACAGCCAAGAAGGCATCTCCTGCTGCCTGGTACACCATGGTCACACAAGGCAACTTAGACCGCTTCATGCCCCCGTTCGCCAGCCTAAACGACCAGGAACGCTGGGACGTAGTTTCCTATGCACTTACCCTGCACACCACCGCCCAACAGCTTGAAACAGGCAAATCACTTTTTGAAGAAAACTGTGCCGACTGCGCAAAGACTTTCAGCAATCAAGAAATGATGGCAGCGCTCACCGAAGATCAAATTGTAAAGATGATCAAGGAAGGCGCTGGCGATGTCCCCGCTTTTGGAAGTAACCTCAGCGATGAAGAAGCCTACGCAGTTGCAGCCTACATCCGCACATTGACGTTTGCGCTTCCTGCCGCGCCGGTAGCAGATACCGTTACTGAAACACCCGCCGCCGCTGCCACAGACTCGGGAACTCCGTCAGCGGAAGCAACACCGCTCGATGGCACAGCCCAAGCCCAGGTCACGCCTGAAGCGAGTGTGGAGCCTGTTGCCGCCACTGGCGGAATCATCAGCGGTCTGGTCGATAATCGCACCGGCTCCGCTCTGCCATCTAACCAAGCAATCACGTTACGCGTCTTTGAACACGGTGATGCCGACCCAGCCGCCGGCCCGCAGGAAATTCTTGCTCTTGAGGGAACCGTTAATGCAGATGGCACTTACTCCTTTGAAGGCGTGGAAGTGCTTGAGAACCAGATCTTTTTAGCCGAACTGGAAGTGGAAGGTTTGAGCTATCAATCTGAGTTTGCCGTGGCTCCCGCTGGCGCCACCGAACTTACCCTGCCAGACATTATCATTTACTCCACAACAGATGATTTCAGTTCTCTGAAGATCGATCAGAATCAAATTTTCTTCGATTTCGCAACTGAGGGCGTTGTGCAGATATTCTCGGTGTACAACATCACCAACGCAAGCGATAAAACCATCGTTGTCAGCATGGGCGCCGAACAAAAAGTGCCTTTCATTGCGTTCCCTGAAGGTGCCGAAGCGCTTGGATACGAAGCCGGACAAGATAGCGCGGCCTTCGTGCCAACTGTGGATGGGTTTGCCATGCCGCCAAGCAATACACCTTACAGCCTCATCGCCTTTGCTTCTGTTCCTAAGGCAAAAGAGATCAGCATTTCCCAGCCTGCTTTGTTGTCGATTGGCGAAGTGGCTTTGTTCCTGCCTGAAGGCGTGGAAGCAGAAGGTGATACGCTGACAGATGAAGGAATTCAACTGTTGCAGACGACAAATTTCCATGTCTATTCTGCCAGCGCTCTGAACGCAGGTGAAAACATTGATTTCGTTCTAACCGGCGAACCGAAAGACTCTACTGCTGTTGCCCCTGATGTTACCCAAAACAAGAACCTGTTGATCGGTGTCGGCGCGCTCGGGCTTGTACTCATCCTTGCTGGCGTATGGATGTACATGCGCGACAACAACAAAGAGGAAGAAGTTGAAGAGGAAGATGATGAATTTGAAGACAGCGAATCCATTATGGATGCCATCATCGCCATCGATGAACTTCACCGCGCGGGCAAACTCTCAGATGAAGCCTACAAAACACGACGCGAAGAGTTGAAGAACGCGTTGAAGAGAAAGTCTTAA
>CAZHOX010000073.1:0-5435 GCA_964534345.1 uncultured Anaerolinea sp. | reverse complement strand
AAATGATCGAAACCAAAAAACTCGTCAAACGCTTTGGGCTAAAAACCATCCTGCGCGGAGTGGATTTTTCCGTGGAACCCGGAGAGTTCGTGGCCTTGCTTGGGCCAAACGGTGCAGGCAAAACCACCTTTCTGCGAATTCTCGCCTCCCTTTCCCGCCCATCACTGGGAAGTGTAAAAGTAGCAGGCCACTCCCTCCCGCAAGAATCTGCACAAGTCCGCGCAAAGCTGGGCGTGGTTTCGCACATGCCCCTGCTCTACCCAGACCTGACCGCCGAAGAGAACCTGGAATTCTATGCCCGCATGTATGGCATTACAAATTTCAGCCCACGTATTACCGAAGTGTTAGGCATGGTTGGTCTCGAAAATCGCCGCAAAGACCTCGTCCGCACCTTCTCACGCGGAATGCAACAACGCCTCGCCATCGGCAGAGCTGTCATCCACGACCCTGAAGTAATGCTCTTCGACGAGCCTTACACCGGCCTCGATCAGGATGCCTCCGAAATGCTGGATGAAGTACTCAAGTCTGTTGCTGCGAAAGGCCGCACCGTCGTCATGACCTCGCACGACCTCGCCCGCGCCGAAGACCTCGCCACACGGTTTGATATTCTCTCGCGTGGAGTCATTGCAGCATCTGCCACACAAAAAGATGTTCAAAAGACAAACCTGCTCGCATTCTACAAACAGGCATTGGTGGATTGATATGACAGAAAATAAAATGCAGAAGGCAGAAAGCGGAATGCAAAGTGAAGACCGTATTCATCCTTCCTCCTTGCTCTCTCATCCTTCGTTCTTCAAAGCTACATTAGCCATTGTCCAAAAAGACCTGGCTGCTGAATTTCGCTCCCGCGAACTGCTCTCCGCCATGTTGGTCTTTTCCATGCTGGTCATCCTCATTTTCAACTTTGCACTGGAATTGGATATTAAAGTCCGTCAATCTGTTACCGCTGGCGTCTTGTGGACAACCTTCGCCTTTGCTGGCACCCTCGGCCTCAACCGCTCGATGGCGGTAGAAAAAGACCGCGGCTGCATGGATGGCCTCCTGCTCGCCCCTGTAGACCGCGCCGCCATCTTCTTTGGCAAAGCCATCAGCAACCTTGCATTCATGCTCATCGTTGAAGCCATCGTTCTTCCGCTGTATGCCATGCTCTACAACGAAGTTCGTATCTTTCAACCGAGCTTCCTCGGAGTGATCTTGCTCGGCTCCATTGGGTATATTGCAGTCGGCACCCTGCTCTCAGCCATGTCGGTGCAAACCCGCACGCGGGATGTACTTCTCCCGATCCTGCTTTTCCCCGTGGCAGTCCCCGTTTTGCTCGCATCCGTCAAAGCCAGCGGCGGGTTATTAAACAATGCAACCTTTGCCGAGATCCTAACTCCGCTCAACCTGCTCATCGTCTATGATGTGATCTTCATCGCCGTTGCCTTCATGGTCTTTGATTTTGTTGTGGAAGAATAAAATTCTGCAAATTCTACAAATATAAAGGCTGTATTCTCAGTGTCTTTTATAGCATATACGATTTAATCGTACATCAGCAATCGTAAATCTTAAAAAGGAGTTCGTTCCATGCAATCCAAACCAATTGCACTCACCATTCTTGATATCGTCTCTGTCATCGTATTAGGCATTGCTGCCTACCTCGCCCTTTTCTTCGCTCCCACCGAAGCCGTTATGGGAGATGTACAACGCGTCTTCTACTTCCACATCGGCACCGCCTGGGTTGGCCTGGTTGGGTTTGTCATTGCCGCCGCAACAGGCATTGCCTACCTCGTTACCAAAGACATGAAATGGGATCGTTTCGAGGTTGCTGCTGTTGAAGTCAGCACCATGTTCTTCTTCATCACAATTGTCCTCGGTTCCATCTGGGCCCGCCCCGCCTGGAACACCTGGTGGACATGGGATCCCCGCCTTACCACTGCCGCCGTCACCGAACTGATCTACATTGCCTATTTCATGCTCCGTCAAGGCATCGAAGACCCAGACAAACGCGCACGCTTCGGCGCAGTCTATGCGCTTCTGGGCGGCCTCAGCGCCCCCATCACCTTCATGGTCATCCGCCTCTTCCGCACCATCCACCCAGTTGTCATCGGCAGCCAATCTGCCGAAGCCCAAGGCGGCTTTAGCATGACCCCCGATATGCGCACTGCCTTTTTCTTCGCCCTCTTCGCCTTCACCGTCATCTTCATCGACATGATGTGGCACCGCATCCGCCTCGGCAGCCTGCAAGAAAAGGTCGAACAACTCAAACTCAACGTCTCAATGTAATTGGAGAATAAAAATGGAAACCATCCCAGATACCTCAGGCTACATGATCGCAGGATACCTCATCACTTTTATTACCATGGGTTTATACGTACTCAGCATGGTTCTTCGCAATAAAAACCTCCACCGTGACCTCGAAACCCTCGAAGAGCTAGATCCCAAAAAGCCTGCCAAATAGCCCGAAAATAACCCCTAAAGTAATCCTAATTCAGAAAGAGTCCGCTTATAATTAGAGCGGACTCTTTTGATTCTGATGCAGAGACGCCACTGGAAGATTGGACTCATCTCCATTCTGATCGCCATCGCAAACATGGCGTTCATGCCTAATCTCGCGCCTGATTCTGCACCCAATCCCCCACCCGGCCCAGACCGCTTCTCCGTCATCGCCATCGACTACACCGCATACGAATGGCATCTATTAACTTGGAAGAATAAAACCTTTGCGTGTTCCATCATAGTTGACCACGAAGGAATGCCCCTTCCTGAGGAAGTATATAGAGATTGCGGAAATACCATTTACAAAACCTGGATCACCCAACCTCCCTGCGTGATCCGCGAATACAAACTTTGTGTTGGATATTACGCAGTACAGATCGGCAGCGAGCAAAAAGAAAAGGAAATATCCATGCAGCTTGCCCCCGCCAGCGCATGGATCTCTCTCGAAGATTGCGAATCCGTCCTCAGTACCTCCACCAATATTTGCGAAACCGAGCCCACTCTTGTATTCACAGGGCAGGAGCCGCTCCCCAACGAAAAGATCACCCGCATCGAAGGCACCTACGATGGCCAGCCATTTGACTGCGCCGATACCGATGTATGCAAATTCCGTGTCCCTGCCACCGATGAAGATGGGGCAACTGTGGAGTTCTGGTCTTACTCAAGTTATGGGGATAGCAGCCCGATATTCAAAGCCCAAATCCGAGTGCAGCAAGTGGATGAAGGCGACCCCGACCAACTGTACTGGTATGTAGATGTCCTCTCCCCGCAATGGAAAGGAAATGCCGTAGCCACCTGCTCAGACTCTTGGGAAGTATTCCCACCTGTTGGCGGTGCTCCAGCATGGCTTTCCACCCCAACACAAAGCGAAGAACTCAGCAGCGATATTCCCTACACCTACCTGGCAGCCAATTTGATCTTGCAAGGCGCCGTAGACGCCAGCTCCTGCCCTGATGGCGGCATCGCACCAGGAAATGTAGTTAATCAATGCGGGTTGGAGAAATCTCGTGATGCGGTCAAAGAATGGCAAAACCAGTTCGATGACTTGATTCTCGTCACTGCCAAAGAGACCGGCGTACCGGCGCGCCTGATCAAGAATCTTTTTGCTCGTGAAAGCCAGTTCTGGCCGGGCATCTTTCAGGAAGTTGGAGATACCGGGCTGGGTCAATTGACAGAAAACGGTGCAGATACCACCCTCTTCTGGAATCGCTCCTTCTACAACCAGTTCTGCCCGCTTGTGCTGGATGCGGCTATATGCGGAGAGGGCTACATGAATCTCACAGAAGATGAGCAAACCATCTTACGCGGTGCGTTGGTAAGCAGTGTCGATGCCACCTGTGAAGATTGTCCGCTTGGGCTTGACCTCACGCAGGCAGATTTCTCAGTGAGTGTCTTCGCCCACACAATGATCGCCAACTGTGAGCAGGCTGGGCAGGTTGTTTATAACTACACAGGCAAATCTCCCGGTGATGCAGCTACCTACGAAGACCTCTGGAAGTTCACCCTGGTCAACTACAATGCTGGTGGCGGCTGCCTAGCAGAGGCCCTCACAAATGCCACAAATAAAGGTATGGACTTAACCTGGGAAAATGTCTCCACTCAATTTACAGGTGTATGTTCCAGCGTAGTAGATTATGTGAACGATATAAGCAAATAAATTTTTGGCTTGTAAACAAAAAGCTCATCGAATTTTTTCGATGAGCTTTTTGTTTTAATCAACCATTAGTACTGGAAGGACTTTAGTCTTATATCTATTTTGAATACAAACAGATAAGATAACAACATCTTATTTTTTTAGGAGCAACAATGAATCCCAAAAATGTAAAGGTTATTTTCTTTATTTTAAGTCTCATGTTAACCATTCTTGCTTGTGGGCTTCCTGCATCCAAAGAAGCAACAGAGATTCCATCTACCGAAGTTCCAGCTACAGAAATTAGCGCCACTGAAATTTCAGCTACGGAAGCTGCGACTCAGGAATCTGCACCGACAAGCCAGCCTGTTGCAATTCAACATCAAATTATTCCCGTTGGCTTACCTGATCAACAAAGTGGACAAGCTGGTGATTTTGATTCTTCCAAAGTACTCGAAAATAAAAGTTCTATTGGCGGTGATCGTTTTACTTATGGCCGCTTTGAGCGCCCCTTCAACTCAAACACAATGGATGTTTATTTTTCCCAACTTGATATCGTAGATACAAAAGTATCTCAGGATGATATGTGGATCTATGGCAGCATTGTTCTCAAGGAATTAAATTCCAGCAGTGCTATAGCAAGCAAGTATGCAGTTGAACTAGATACCGACCTGGATGGGAAAGGAGATTGGCTTATTATTGCAAATAAACCTGAATCTACTGATTGGACCGTCAACAGTGTACAGGTTTACGAAGATGCCAATAATGATGTTGGCAGCGAACTGCCAATGCTCTCTGATGAAAACTCTGCAAAGGGTGATGGGTTTGAATCCCTTGTATTCGATCAGGGGCAGGGTAGCGATACCGATGCTGCCTGGGTACGCTTATCTCCAAATAACGCAAACCTTGTGGAAATATCAGTGAAGCAGTCTGTCATTGGCAACCCCAAAAAATATCTGATCAACATGTGGGCTGGCACTTCCCTACTTAACCCTGCGCTATTCGATCTCAACGATCAATTCTCTCATGAGCAGGCCGGTGCAGCAGATAATGGGCTTCAGTACTATTATCCAATCAAAGAAGTCTATGAAATTGACAACTCCTGCCGTATGGCAGTTGGCTTTCAAGCCACCGGCAATGAACCCGGCTTGTGTGAAGTATTAATTCCCATATCCGACTCAAATGCCCCTCCAGCGGCAGGCTGCACCCTCACACAGGCAAGTTGTGGTAATTACTCATTTAATGCGGCTGATTGCTGTTGTAGAGTCAATTTGGGGGCAACCACTACCTGTATCTCGCCGTAATTGTTCACTCTTAACTTATGATG
>CAZHOX010000072.1:12962-15506 GCA_964534345.1 uncultured Anaerolinea sp. | reverse complement strand
TGGTCTGGTCTCCTGATGGCAAACGCCTCGCCTTCTCTGCCAAAAAAGAAAATCAACCCGACCCCTCTCAGCCTCGCCGCATCACCCGCCCCGTCTATCGCTTCGATGCCATTGGATATGTGGACTCCTTCGTCAAGCAGATTCACATTTTGGATTTGGAAAGCGGAAAAACCACGCCTCTGACTCAGGGTGAGCTGAATCATTCACCCCTAGCCTGGTCCTCCGCTGGAAACGAACTGCTCTACCTAGCCAACTTCGACCCAGATTCGATCTTCACCTCCTCCAACATCCACGCCGTGGACATGAACGGCAACTCGCGCCTGATCCTCTCAAAAGACTGGGGCATCATCCAAAATGCCACATGGCTCAAAGATGGCAGGATCGCCTTTGCTGGTGTACCCGCAGGAAAAATTTACGGCAGCAAAAATGATTTATTCGTAATGAACTCCGATGGCAGTGGGATCGAATGTCGCACTACCTCCAACCCCAACATCATCGAAGGACGCCTGCACGATGACTTCCCCGTACCCTGGGGCTTTGGTCCCGCCCGTATTTTGCCAGCAAATGATTCCAGTGAAGCCATTCTTTGCACGCAAAACGGCGGCGAAGTGAATCTGATTCGGGTCGCATTGCACGGCGCTGAATCCATTCAAACCATCGCCAGCGGAAAACGCTTCTGCTTCCCGTTCAACCGTGTAAATAATTCCCTGCTCTTCGGGGTAGCCACACCCTTCGACCCCACCCAACTTTCCCTGCTCAATCTTTCAACATCGGAAGAAAGCCAAATCACTTCGCTCAACAAAGACCAGCTCGATCAACTTCTCATGCCAGAGATGCGCGAGATCCGTTTCAAAAGCACAGACAATGCCGATGTGGAAGGCTGGGTCATGCTGCCACAGGGTGAAGCACCTTTTCCAACTGTGTTGCACATCCACGGCGGCCCACATGCCGCGTATGGCTATTCCTTTTTCTTTGACTTCCTTTCACTCACCAGCGCCGGCTATGCAGTTCTGCTGGTGAACTATCGCGGTTCCACTGGCTATGGCGATGCCTTCGCTACAGCCACCCACCAGGATTGGGGCAACCTCGACCACAAAGATCTAATGGCAGGCGTAGACCACGCTATAGCTCTCGGCATCGCCGACCCAAATAAACTTGGCTGTTGCGGCGTTTCGGCAGGCGGCTTTCACTCGTGTTGGATCGCAGCAAACACAAATCGTTTCAAAGCGGCAGTGCCTGAAAACCCTGCTACCAATTGGGTCAGCATTTATGGAACTAGCGATATTGGCCCTGTTTTTGCTGTGCGTGAGATGGGAGGCAAACCACATGAAGTCCCTGAGAACTATCGACGCTGCTCACCCATCACCTACGCCCATCAATGCACCACGCCTACGCTGCTCATCGTCTGTGAGGAAGACCGCCGCTGTCCAGCGGAACAAGCCGAACAGTTCTACACCACCCTCAAAGCCAATGGCTGTACCGTGGAGATGATCCGCATGCCGAATAGCTTCCACGACGACTCAACCTACGGTCCCTTCGCCAGCCGTCGGGTGCATAATGAAGCGCTGATCAATTGGATGAACAAGTATGTAAAAAGTATCCACGATGTGGGATGATCAAGTAAATGAGTAAACAACCTTAGCAATTCAATGAGATACAATGCAGGAAAATAAACTGCTGACAATACACCAATTTGAGGATCCAGAAAGAAATGAGCGAAGAAATTGATTTTGAAGAGTTTGCTCCTTGGCTGGCAATCACCATCACATTAATCGGCGGCTGGCTGCGCGTTTTTTCACTTGGGAACAAAGGGATGTGGCTAGATGAAACTTTCAGCGTGTGGCTATCTGGTCACAATCTCCTTGAGATGATGCAATGGATAATCAAGCTCGACCAACACCCGCCTCTTTATTACATCCTATTCCATTACTGGATAGCAAAATATGGAGATACACCGTATTACGCCCGCCTATTTTCTGCGTTATTTGGCACATTAACGATCCCGATAATTTACCTTATTGGCAAGCGCGTCTCTGGCGTGCTGGTGGGGTTGGCAGCAGCCGTATTCATGTGTTTTTCCACCTTCAATATTTACTATGCTCAGGAAGCACGCATGTATACGCTTCTGATGTTCAATGCCGCCGTTGCGCTCTATGCACTGGTCAGACTACTTACAGACTCACGCTCTATTCAACCCATTGGCAGCCAATTTCGAGAATATTTCCGTAGTTGGCGTACATCAAAACCAATTGAACCCAATACAAAAAAAGATTTCAGCTATAAGGATGAGATCTACAACTCAACCGGATGGAGAGCTTGGGTTTATCGCCATCAGTGGAATCCCATTCAGGTCATTGAAACTGACCTTGCCTGGGTTACTTTTATTATATTTTCAACAGCAACCCTTCTTACCCACAATACGGCTGTATTTTTCATTGTTGCCGCCAATATCTTCGTCCTTGGCTTGATGCTTTTTCAAAGGACAAGCAAATCTGTTGCACAGCCTGCCTTTCAGCCCCCCTCATTTGGAAATTGGGTGAAAGC
>CAZHOX010000072.1:0-12862 GCA_964534345.1 uncultured Anaerolinea sp. | reverse complement strand
TGGCCGCCATGTTTTTCATTCCAGTTCTGGGCGAGCTGGTCGTTAGCATCCGCCGACCCATTTTTATTGATAGAACCCTAATCTGGGTAACGATCCCGATGTTTATTGTACTGGCGGCTGGCATAGTTCAATTAAGATTTCATCTTCTTATGGTTCTAATGCTGGGAATTTTAGCCACAAACTACCTGTTTTCTACAGGTGATTATTATCGGTTCTATCAAAAAGAAGATTGGAGCAATCCCGCCGGTTATATTGCAAATTTCATCGAAAAAGATGATTTAATTCTGTTCAATTCAACCATGGCCCAAATCCCATTCGACTATTATTTTAAAACCTGGGCAAACCTCTATGACCTTCAGGTAGAGAAACATGGGGTTCCAGCAGATCTGTTAGATAGCGGCGTTCTAGAGCCAATAATGACAGAGAGCGATATACCGGAATTAATTTCATTATTGCAGGGACATAATAGAGTCTGGCTGGTATACAGCCATAACTCCTATACAGATCCAATGGAATTAATCCCACAAACGCTTGCAGCGCAAATGAAATTACTCAAAAAACGCGATTTTTATGGAGTGCAAGTCCAATTGTATGGAACTCCTTAAGCCTGGAAACAGAAAAGAAGGAACAATAATGAAACCCATCGAAATCAAAATCTTTGGTCGCATCAAAAAAACTTCTCAAGAAATTTGTTCTGAGTTTCTTGATACGGAACGCTGGTCAGAATTTGAAGGGTATTCGATTTTGCCCGGGGTAAAAAATGCTCATTTTGAAACTAGAACTTCAGACCTAACAGGCTCAAGAATAAAAGTTCAGAACACAGATGGTTCATCCCATGTTGAAGTCATTATCAAATGGGATACAGAGCATAAAATTGCCATGAAATTTCAAGAATTCAATTCGCCATTACAGCATCTGGCTACACACTTTATCGAAGAATGGTCATTTCTCAATGTAGCGAATGAAACAGAAGTAACGAGAACAATGACAATGTACCCCAAAGGAGTATTGGGGTGGTTAATGCTAATCCCGATCTCTGTTTTAATGAAAAAAGCATTTGAAAAGAATTATTCCCGAACAACCTAGTGTCAACTTATTTCTGGCAAGTCAAAGAAAAGCAAATGGATATAATTACCGTGAAAACACCTCAAAAGAAAATACTATAAAAGGAAATGGCATGAATAAAACCCCTCCCCAAAATATTGATGAATATATCTCTCTGTTTCCAAAAGATGTGCAAATTATTTTGGAAAAGGTAAGGGCTGTCATCAAAAAAGCTGCACCTGCCGCACAAGAGACAATTAACTATCAAATGCCTACTTTCACGTTACATGGCAATTTGGTACATTTTGCCGCATTCAAGAATCACATTGGGTTCTACCCCACCCCCTCAGGAATTGAGAATTTCAAAAAAGAATTATCAGTATACGAAGGCGCCAAAGGTTCCGTGAGATTCCCATTGGACAAGCCAATTCCCTATGCATTGATAGGCAAAATCGTAAAGTTTAGAGTAAAAGAAGCTACAGAAAAAGCAGCAGCAAAAAGTAGAAAGAAATAAGTTCCTGGTTATTTTCAACAAAAAGCACACAATGACCAAAGCGATCAATCGAAACTGAAGCAGATATAATCACAGCCCAGAGTCCTACTGTCAGCGGGGAGAGACTCTCAGAATGTGCAACCAGATAACCGCGAAGTATGAAGCGCGGCAGGTCCTTTTTCCATTCAACAAAGTTTGCAATATCAGAGGTCTTTATGTCACGTAATCGAATCATTCTTGTCACCATTGGCATCATGCTTAGTCTGTTTCTTGCTTCCATGGAGTCAACTGTTGTCGCTACTGCCATGCCAACCATTGTCGGTCAGCTTGGCGGGCTGGAGCATTATTCGTGGGTTTTCTCGGCTTTTATGCTGGCCTCCACAACGACGGTGCCGTTATATGGGAAGCTTTCAGATCTATATGGGCGGCGGAATATTTATCTGGCAGCCATGGCTTTGTTTCTCGTTGGTTCAATACTTTGCGGGCAGGCGCAAAATATGACGCAATTGATTTTTGCGCGTTCGGTGCAAGGGATTGGCGCGGGCGGCATTGCTCCTCTGGCATTTATTCTGATCGGTGAAATGTTCACACTTGAACAGCGTGCAAAAATGCAGGGATTCTTTTCAGGTGTATGGGGTGTCTCTTCCATTGCGGGGCCGCTATTGGGCGGCTTCATTGTAGACCAGCTATCATGGCATTGGGTTTTCTTTGTAAACATCATCCCTGGGTTACTCGCAGCGGGGCTTGTGTCCTTTGCATGGATCGACCAACCGCGCAACCATGCACGCCCCGCAATAGATTATGCAGGAGCAGCCCTGCTCACATCCAGCATTGTTATCCTTCTAGTTGGATTGATGGATTTGGGTACGGCGTTCAGTTGGCTTTTGATCGGGATTGCAGTTGTACTCTTTGTTTTACTGCTCTGGGTAGAAAGCCGTGCATCTGACCCGATCCTTCCCATTTCCCTATTTCGACAGGATCGTTTATTTGCCACCACCATAGCGCATGGAATTTTTTCCGGCTGGGCATTGTTTGGTACGATCTCATACATTCCGCTATTCGTACAATCCGTGATCGGCACAAGCGCCACGCAGGCTGGCCTCACAATAACTCCCCTGTTGTTAGGGTGGGTTATGGCCAGCATCATTGGCACGCGTCTTTTACTCCGCACTGGATATTACAAGCTAGCCATCACCGGCACATCCCTTTTGTTCGTAGGGGCCGTTCTGCTTGCAACAGTAAATATGAACACAAGCCAAACCCTGCTGATGATCTACATCACCATCATGGGGATCGGCATGGGGCTTGCCATTCCATCTTTCCTGATCGCCGTCCAAACCACAGTAGAACGCCGCCAACTTGGCACAGCCACCTCCACGATTCAATTCAGCCGTTCCATCGGCGGGACTCTCGGAGTCAGTGCGATGGGCGCCGCCCTGGGAATGCGCCTCGCCTCTAATTTAAGCGCCTCTGGACTTGACCCGAAGCTGGTCAGCCAATTGCTCGATCCAGTTCCCGGCGCTGAAGCAGTGATGGACTCAAACCTGCGTTTTGCCGTGGCAGATGCGATCAGTATCGTCTTTATCATCGCATTAGCGGCGGCCGCACTGGCGCTGGTCACCGTTCTTTTCTTCACCCCACGTATCCAACTAGCTGACAAGTCTTCCTCCACAGCAGAAGATGCCCCTGCTCCCATGATCGCAGATTAATATTCTAGCTTTTCTTTGATAAGTCCTTGTAAGCTCGGAAGCGCCTTCATCCCTGTTCAGTTGGATTTACATCGATTTATACTTTACTGAAAGCAAATCACCTGCCCACATCACCAATGCTGCTTAAAAGTTGGGCATACATCTTGCCAGAGGAAAAGTACTATGAACTTGTGCAAAGTTGGTCTTCATAAATGGACATACACCCATGAAGGAAAAGTCCGCTCCTGCTTAAAATGTAGGAAGAAGCAGGATAAGCCCGTTAAAGGGAAATGGGCTGAAAGTGTCCCAATCAAAAAGATCGAGGACAAGTCTAAATTCTGCCAGTGCCCGCGGGATTACACGATCTCGATCAAATCCATGGTCTGCCAGCGCTGCGGGCTGCCTCGTCAACTACGCCGATATCCAGTGTAAATGAAAGCAATCCTTATCCACGGAATGGGCCGCACCCCGCTGGCTATGTCCATTTTGGCGGCGCGGCTAAGCTCTTCGAATATTCAGCCTCATCTTTTCGGTTATTCCGTCACCTTTGAAACATGGGAAGACTGTATTCAAAGATATCAAAATTTTATTGAAAAACATACTTCGTCAGATGAATATATTATTATCGGCCACTCGCTAGGAACAGTTCTCACCCGCGCCACCCTGCCAAGGCTCATTCACCCGCCAAAAGCCTGCTTCTTCCTCGCTCCCCCAACTCAAGTCCCCAGTGCAGCTCGTGTATTTGCCCATCGTAAATTGATAAAATTATTTATGAGCGAAATGGGTACAGTCCTCACCGATGAGCAAAGGATGAAGTCCCTGCCTGTGCCGAGCGTACCCACCAAAATCTACTCAGGCATTGCAGGCCCACGCGGACGCTACTCCCCTTTTGGAGAAGAACCCAACGACGGCTTGCTGACAGTGAAAGAAACTCTTTTGCCAAACATCCCCACGCAAACAGTCCCTTCACTTCACACCTTCATCATGAATTCGAAGCTCGTCACACAAGATATTATCAGAATCGCAAAATCAAACTAATCTCAAAAAAAAGACCTCCGAGTTTTACAAAACTCGGAGGTCTCTCATTTACTGATCACTGCTTACTTATTACTGCCCCTACCCATTCTTCTTCTGGAATTCCTTCATAAACCCAACCAAGGCCTGCGTGCCAGCGAGATCCATCGCATTATAGATGGAAGCGCGCATACCACCCACAGAACGATGTCCCTTCAAACCGATCAGGTTTTCTTTCTTGGCTTCCTTGGCAAAGGTATCTTCAAGTTCTTCGCTCGGCAGGCGGAAAGGAACATTCATCAACGAGCGGGCTTCAGGCTTTGCATGGCCGCGATAGAAACCACCACTCTCATCAATGGCTTTATAAAGTAAATCAGCTTTTACGCGATTGTTCTTTTCCACGGCAGCAAGACCGCCTTGTTTCTTCGCCCATTTAAACACCAACCCAACCATGTAAATGGCAAAGGATGGTGGAGTGTTGTGCAACGAACCGCTTTCAGCAAGAGTTTTGTAATCCAACATCACAGGCAAATTCGCGGGCACGCGTTCCAACATATCGTCGCGGATGATAACAACCGTCACGCCGGAAGGACCAGCGTTCTTCTGTGCGCCTGCATACAGCAAAGCATATTTGGAAACATCGATCGGGCGGCTAATGAAATTTGATGAAGTATCGCAAACGAGAGGAACGCCAGCAGGAGGTGTCGGCTCATTGAAAAACTCCACGCCATGAATAGTCTCATTTGCGGTGAAGTGCAAATATGCAGCTTTCGGGTCGAGGTCGAGACTCGCAGGGATGCAATTAAAACCTTCTGCTTCCGTATTCGCAGCAGCGCGTGCCGTACCAAGTTTTTTAGATTCCTTGATCGCAGTCTTGCTCCATGAACCCGTCACAATGTAATCAGCAGACGCGCCAGCAGGACGCAGGTTCATCGGCAACATTGCAAACTGCAAAGTAGCGCCGCCTTGCAGGAACATCACTTTATAGTTCGCGGGAATGCCGAGCAACTCGCGCAAATCCGCTTCCGCAGTTTGGATCACAGCCTCGAACTCCTTCGAGCGGTGGCTGATCTCCATCACCGACATACCCGTACCTTTGAAATCCAGCAGCTCTGCCTGGGCTTCCTGCAAAACTTCCAACGGCAATACGCCGGGGCCGGGATTGAAATTGTGGGCTCGTTTTAAATCAGACATTGATGGGACTCCTGTTTATGATTTGTTTTACGGTTCATTCATGACCGTTGAGTTGATTCTGCTTCGAAAAGCATTTTACAGCATCTGGGAGCGGGGGCGCATCCCTAGTGAACAATTTCACTTCATTATATCAAGTTGTCAGACAAATCTACAAGAACAATTTGCACGATTCCCTACTGATGTATGTCGTTGACAAAGGTTTTTTCCATTGTTAGAATGACAAGCGTGTCAAGAATGCCTTCCCAAACAGGAATTCAGCCGATTCGTCGGTTGGGTTCCTGTTATTAATTTCAAGCCTCATTAAGGAGAATTTCAATGAAAGTTCTAATTTGCGACAAGACCGAAAAAGAATATATCGAACAAATGCGCGCCGCGGGCCTCACCGTGGACGTGCGTGATGATATCACCCCTGAAGAACTAATGACCGTTCTTCCCAATTACGAAGGCATGGTTGTACGCTCCCGAACCAAAGTTCGCCAGCCGCTTATTGATGTTTGCCCCAACTTGAAGGTCATCGTCCGTGGCGGTGCAGGTCTCGACACCATAGACCACGAATATGCCAAATCCAAGGGCATTGCAGTCATGAATACCCCACTGGCAAACTCCGCTTCAGTGGCAGAATTGGCAATTGGGTACATGCTCATGATGGCACGTTCACTTTATCAGGCTACTGCTTCCATGAAAGCCGATAAATGGGATAAGAAGAATTTCAACGGCGATGAGATCGGCGGAAAAACCCTTGGCCTGATCGGCGTTGGCAACATTGGCAAGGAAGTTGCCAAGCGCGCAGCTGTAATGGGTATGACCGTCGTTGCCTACGACCCCTATGTAAAAGAAATCGATGGCATCAAACTGGTCACATTGGATGAACTCCTCGCCCAGGCAGATTACATCAGCCTGCATCTTCCCAAGACAAAAGAATCAACAAACATGATCGGCGCGGAACAGTTCGCAAAGATGAAGAACGGCGTCCGCATTGTGAACTGCGCACGCGGCGGTATCGTCAGCGAAGATGCTCTCTACGAAGCACTGACCAGCGGCAAGGTCGCAGGAGCCGCGTTGGATGTCTTCAACGAAGAACCCCCCGTCGATTGGAAATTGGTCAAGCTTGATAATGTCATCGCTTCCCCACATATCGGCGCAGCCACCAAGGAAGCACAAGGCCGTGTTGGCGCAGAAGTAGCCGATAAATTAATTGCATTTTCCAAGAACGGAAAATAAGAAGGCTTTTCACGTTTCACGAATCACGTTTTAGTGATTCATGAAACGTGATTTTAAAAATCAAACAACTAACGAGGTCACATGAAAATCATTAGCGACATCGGTATTCAAATCCCACAAGTATATTTACCAAAAGAAGGCGTGGACTTAAACAAATGGGCTGTCATCGCCTGTGACCAGTTCACCTCCGAGCCAGAGTATTGGCATGATGTGGAGAAGGTTGTCGGTGATGCACCATCCACATTGAATTTGACTTTTCCTGAAGTGCATCTTGAAAAGCCTGGAGAAGAAGATCGCATCCAAAGCATCCAACTGACTATGCGCAAATACATGGATGAAGGAATTCTCCAACCCCGTGACGGGTTTATTTATGTAGAGCGCACAGTTTCAGGTAAAACACGCAAAGGCATTGTCCTCTGCCTCGACCTCGAACGCTATGATTTCAACAAAGGCTCCTCCAGCCTTATCCGTGCCACCGAGGGAACGATCGTAGACCGCCTCCCTCCCCGCATCAAGATCCGCCAGGGTGCGGCGATGGAATTGCCGCACATTCTCGTGTTGATCGATGACCCGAACCGCACCGTCATTGAGCCATTGGCCGCTGACAAGGCCAATCTCGAAAAGCTGTACGATTTCGACCTGATGTTGGGAAGTGGTCACCTTGCCGGATACGCTGTCAACGAAGCGCATGAAAATCAGGTTGTTGAAGCCCTGCGCGGACTTGCCAGCCCAGAGACCTTCGCGGCAAAATACGGCATTGGCGCCGACCAACCCGTTTTACTCTTTGCAATGGGCGATGGCAATCACTCCCTTGCAACCGCCAAAGCCATCTGGGAAAAGATGAAGCCAGAAGTGGGTATGGATCACCCTTCACGCTATGCGTTGGTTGAAATTGAAAATGTCCACGATGAAGGGCTGGAATTTGAACCGATCCATCGTGTGTTGTTTGGCTTGAAGAAAGACCTGTTTGCTGAGCTTGAAAAAGCATTTGGTTCAAACTTCAGCTATACCCCTCTTGGCAGTGGAACAGAAATGATGAGGCTTGTGGAAAACGTCAGTAACGGTAAGCAGGCTATCGGTCTGGTTGGAGGCGGACGCTCTGCGCAATTTGGCATGATCGAGATTGCTAACCCATCATCCAATTTGGCAGTCGGCACCATTCAATCTTTCCTTGATTCTTTCTTAAGAGATGGCGGCGCGGAGAAGATCGATTACGTGCATGGTGAAGATGTGGTGGAACGTCTTTCTTTGCAGCCCGGTAACGCCGGTTTTTATCTGGCTGGAATGCACAAGAATGAATTGTTCAAGACGGTGATCCTTGATGGCGCTTTGCCGCGAAAAACTTTTTCGATGGGCGAAGCACGCGAGAAGCGTTTCTACATGGAAGCAAGAAAGATTTCTTAATCACAAAAAAACGCCCTTCTTTACGAAGGGCGTTTTTGATTCACTTACGGTTGCGATTCCACGGAAATGAAATTGGGATCATCAGCAAAAAGCCGATGGCGATAACTCCCTGCCCGATCAACACACCCGATGCCTGCCACGGTCCGAAATGAGGAACTGCCGGAAAAGATTGCGAGCCCATCCCGAAGATATCTGCAAGGCCGGCAAAGACGGCAATCACATAGCCTGTGCTGACCAGTCGTGACCCAATATCAGATGTGATCGTACGTTCTGAACCCCACCAGAGCGTATGTAACCCCACATATCCGCCGAGGCAGATGAGGGCAAGCCCAGCTAGAAAAAATGCAATTTGTACAAAGCCAACCACGGGGCTGCGGTCCCATGTGAAGATGCTTGGTTTGGCGCCAACTAAAAAGATGAAAAGGCCGACAAATACCGTAATCGTGCTGACCAGTATTCGCGGTCTGGAAATATCTTCCGAGATGGGTGATGTTTCGGCTGGGGTTGAAGTAGGGAGTGGGGTATCGCTCATATTAGGGTAAGTCTCTTTTTAGACGCGTAAGCCAGTTACCGCTGAGAATATTTTCAACGTCAATGTCAGAATAACCGCGAGCTTTTAATAAGGATACCAGATTTTGCAAATCTGCAACGGTGTCAATTTCGGGAGGGACGGATTGTACGCCAAAGCCGCCGTCAAAATCGGAGCCAATGCCTGCGTGAAGGGAGTCACCGGCAAGTTGGCAGATGTGGTCAATATGATTGGCGACTATGTCCAACGGAACTTCACTGCGGGGATTCTTGCCCGATACCCAGCCGACTTTGAGATAGGAATTGAAGGGAACCACCCCCACCACCCCATCACGCTGGAGAATACCTTCGATAATACGATCTGAAAGATGGCGGTTGGAATTTGAGTTGGGCATGAGGGAGGCGCAGTTGGCATGTGTGGCAACGATGGGGCCGCGATACCTGTCTAATGCTTCGATGGCGGCGCGTTCATCCATGTGGCTGAGGTCAAGGATGAAATTGTAATCTGCCATGGCAGCGAGCAGTTCACGCCCGTCATCTGTCAGTGGGCCGGGTTCCTTCCAGCCGCCGCAGTAACGCGTTCCCACCCAAGCGGGGCCAATGAGGCGCACGCCCATATCATGCCATTCGTCCAATTCGGAGGGATGGCGCACGCCTTCTGCACCTTCCATGAGAACGACCATACCGACGGGGTGCCCTGTCTGTTCGGGGGTGGGAGATGACCAGTGAGTCAGAATCAGGTTCAGGTCAGAGGAAGAGGCGACAAGTCGAAATTTATCAGGTATGGAATCGGTCATGCGATGATAGGTCAATAACTGTTCACGGTACAGTTTGTGAGCTTCATCAAAATTTTTATATACCTGTCTTTGATTCCCCGTTTTACTAAAACGGATGGGGGCGGCAAAGAGTGTTGAAAAAATGATAGCCACCTGCCCGCGCTGGTAATCTTCCCAGCCGAGGAGGGCATCTTCATTTTCTGCCACGGTTTCGGTGCCTGCTTCAAGGCGGCGGGTTTCGGCGGCGGAGCGGGTGTAATCGCGCCCATATTTCAACATGTTGTAGGCAATATCTGCGTGAGCGTCAACAATTAATGGCATAGAAGTTGAACCTGTTGGAAAATAATTATCAAAAAAGCGCACCTTTCGGTGCGCTCTGTTTTATTCTTTTGTTTCTTCTTCGTCTTGCTCGCCGTCACCGAACCCCTGGGTGAGCATTTTGAAGTCTTTGTCGGCGAAGGCCGCTGAGTCTACTTTGCGAAGGCTGAGGCCAATGCGATGCTGATCTGAGTCGATGCGAATGACGCGCAAGGTCTTGACATCACCTTCTTTGAGAACTTCTTTGGGATGTTCGACGCGGTTCTCGCTTAACTCAGAGATGTGGATGAGGCCTTCGATATCACCTTCAAGACGGGCAAAGGCTCCAAACTTGGTAAGGCGGGTAATGACACCTTCCACGAGCTGACCAACACTGAACTTCTCAACGCGGCTCTTCCAAGGGTCATCCTGCAAGGCACGGATAGAGAGACCAATGCGCTTCTTGTCGCGGTCAATGTTGATGACCTTGACATGAACTTCCTGACCGACTTCGAGGATTTCCTTGGGATGTGTGAGGTGATCCCAGGAAAGTTCGGAGAGATGGACGAGACCATCTGCGCCGTTGACGTTGACGAACGCGCCAAAGTCAGCAAGGCTGGTAACGCGGCCGGTATAAGACTTGCCTTCTTCGAGTTCGCCGATCACACGGTCTTTCATGGAAGAGCGAGACTCGGTATTTGCAGCACGTTCTGAAAGGATGAGGCGGCGGCGTTCACGATCCACCTCGATGATCTTTACGGAAATGGGCTGTCCAACCATCTTCTGCCAGCGCTGCTCAGGTGTATCACCTGTGGATTGTGTGCGGCGTGTGGCACTGATCTGGGAGGATGGAACAAAACCGCGCAAGTTGCCAATTGCAACGATCAAACCACCTTTGTTGAAACCAATGATCTTTGTATCAATCACGGTCTCGTCGGCGATCATCTTCTCAACATTTTCCCAAGACATTTGCTCTTGAGCACGTTTGAATGACAAAACTACATTGCCATTCTGGTCTTCGGGATTAACGACATAGACGTTAATTTCCTGGCCAACTTTTAACTCAGCACGTTCTTCTTCTGTGAGTTGTTCCAACTCGCGGCCAGCAACAACACCTTCGGATTTTGCACCGATGCTAATGAGAATTTGATTCGGTCCAATGCTCGCGATCATACCCTTACGTATTTCACCTGCCTGAGGCAGCTCAACACTTAAGGATTCCGACTCGAGAAGAGACTCCATGGTTTGATGATTATTAGACTGTTCTCCTTGCGTACTTGCAGCCCCATTCAGGGCTTCGTTTTGATCCATCACTTGTGACTCCAATTAACTGAAATATAAATAAGATTATACAAGTGAATGGTGAAGTTGGCAACCCTACCATTCTCATTTTTCGATTTACTCCTTCATCTATTAATCTCCTGCCCAGAATAAGGGGACTTCAAGCGTATGGCAAATCGTAACCCAAATCATTAATGCTGTACCCATTGAATGAAACAAGCGTTATAATCACGACTTGGAGTAAATAAATGCCTGCCATCTTTCCCTTCACAGCCATAGTTGGACAAGAGCGCATGAAACGCGCTCTCATTTTGAATGCCGTAGATACCCGTATCGGCGGCGTATTGATCCGCGGCGAACGCGGAACCGCGAAATCCACTGCAGCGCGCTCTCTTGCCGCGCTGTTGCCGCAAGTCAAAGTGGTGCAAGATTGCCGCTTTGGCTGCGACCCTGATAAACCAGGTACTTGGTGTACCGAGTGCAAGGAACGTGCCACTGGAGCAAAAAAACTCCCAATGGCAGAACGCAACACTCCGTTTGTCAACCTGCCCGTCTCTGCCACTGAAGACCGCGTGGTTGGCACTCTGGATATTGAAAAAGCCATTCAAAAAGGTGAGCGCCATTTTGAACCAGGCGTGCTTGCTTCTGCAAACCGTGGATTGCTTTACATCGACGAAGTCAATTTGCTTGATGACCATGTAGTGGACATTCTGCTCGACTCAGCCGCCATGGGAGTGAACACGGTCGAACGCGAAGGCATTTCCTTCGCCCACCCCGCTCGCTTCATTCTCGTCGGGACGATGAATCCTGAAGAAGGAGATCTTCGCCCTCAATTGCTGGATCGCTTCGCCCTCTCGATGGACATTGTCGGCATCCGTGATGCACGCGAACGCGTGACCATCATGGAGCGTAATCTTTCCTACGAAAAAGACTCGGAAGCCTTCCGCAAATTATGGCTGCCAAAAGAAGAAGAACTCTCTCAAAGAATTGCCAATGCCCGCGAACTTGTAGACCAGGTCACCTATTCAAGCCGTGATTTGCTTTCCATCGCTGCATTGACCGCTTCACTCAATGTCGATGGTCACCGCGCAGATTTGGTTATCCTCAAAGCCGCCCGCGCCGAAGCCGCATTCGAAGGCCGTACCAAGATCAACGATCACGACATTGCCCTCGCTGCCGAGTTGGCTCTGCCGCACCGCATCAAACGCACGCCTTTCCAGCAAGCTGAAATGACCACCGAGCAATTGCAGGAACGCATTGAGCAATTGGCGGGTCAATCCATGCCAAGCGAATCGGATGAAGAATCCGAAAGTCAGCAGGATGGCGAAGCACAGGAAAAAAAAACTTAAAGCTTGAAGATGAACAGACAGAGGAAGGTCCCCAGCAGGGAAACCCTGAACCCATGCAGCAACAGGAAGTCTTTGCGAGTTCCAATGCGAATTGGTGGGATGGCGGACAAAAAGTAAAAGCTGGTGAGACCTTCCAACCTCGTAAGTTAAATACCCCGCTTGATAAATTAACTAGAAAAAAGGCAGGCCGTCGTTCGCTCACCAAAACGGAGCGAAAGCATGGCCGCTATATTAAGGCGCGTCCCGCGGGCGATAATCTCACCGATATCGCTTTCGATGCGACCATTCGTGCCGCCGCGCCTTTCCAAAAGCAGCGCACAGAAGAACGAAAGAAACTGGCTTTCTCCATCAAGAAAGGCGACTTGCAGCGAAAAGTCCGCGTGAAACGTGTGGCAAACCTTGTACTCTTCCTCGTGGATGCATCATGGTCTATGGCGGTTGCAGAGCGCATGAATGCAACAAAGGGCGCTATCCTCTCTTTGTTGACGGATGCCTATCAACGCCGTGACCGTGTGGGATTGATCGTCTTCCAGAAAGACCGCGCCACGCTCGTGCTCTCCCCCACCAACTCTG